>NZ_DBFNWJ010000030.1:0-4569 GCF_048426865.1 Candidatus Allofournierella merdipullorum | reverse complement strand
TTTCTTTTGCTAAACTGCTTTTGCTTCTTATGTGTTGACAAATCCTGTCCCGGTTGCTATAATTGTTAAGCTGTATTCAGAATATGAGCCATTAGCTCAGTTGGCAGAGCACCTGACTTTTAATCAGGGTGTCCGGGGTTCGAATCCCCGATGGCTCACCAGTTCGCCGCAAGCGATGCGTCGCTTGCGGCGGCTTCTTATAAAAAAGCCGCCGGGTTTTGCGTCTTTGTCCCATTCCATTAGGCCTTAGAAGGAATGGGGACGGGGTGCTTTATTTTTTATCAGTCAGGAGAGGTGTTTTTTATGTTCCGAGAAATGCGCCGCCACAAACAGCTTCTGAACGCCGAAGAGACCGCCGCCGTGCTGCACAAGGGCACCTCCGGCGTGCTGGCTCTTTCGGGTGAGGACGGCTACCCCTATGCCGTGCCCATCAGCTATGTGTTCGACGGGGACAAGCTCTATTTCCACTGTGCCCAGAGCGGCCACAAGCTGGACGCCATCCGCCACTGCCCGAAGGCCTCCTTCTGCGTCATCGACCAAGACCAGATCGTGCCCGAGGAGTACACCAGTTATTTCCGCAGCGTGATCGCTTTCGGCACCATCCGGGAGCTGGAGAACGACGGCGAAAAGCGGGCGGCCATTGAAAAACTGGCCCGCAAATATGCGCCTGACGACACCGCCGAGGGCCTTGACGCCGCCATCCGCCGGGACTGGGCGCCTCTGTGCATGCTGGAGATGACCATCGACCACATGACCGGCAAGGAAGCCATCGAGCTTGTGAAAGCCAAGGAAGCGAAGAACTGAAAAAGAGGGGCCTGTGCATCATCGCGCAGGCCCGTTTTTTATATTCCCCCTTACTTCTGCACGGCCATGGCGTCCAGTTCGGTTTTCGCCCGAAGGACTTCCGACAGCTGGATGAACAGCGCGGGCACCCCCACGAAGAAGGACAGCACGCCCTTGGCAAAGCCAAGGAAGACCCAGAAGCCCACGCTGGCGATCAGGTCCACATGGATGCGGGCCTGACCGTCGCTGATGAGATGCCAGACAAAGGGCACCGAAAACAGCACCAGCAGCTGCACCAGCACCATGAGAAGCGGCACGCCTTCCATCAGCGGCGGCAGCATCACCAGGCACAGGCCAAAGCCGATCAGCGCCCGGATCATGAACCCGCGGACGGTGCCCTCCAGTTCCTCCCGGCGCTGGGCGCCCCAGGCCTCCTCTTCTGCCTGCTTCTGCCGCTGCTGCTCCTGCCAGAGAGCCTCGAAGCAGTCGTCGCACAGGCAGGGGGTGTATTTTTCCGCACATTCACGGCACAGAGCCTTTCCGCAATGCTGGCAGTATGCCACAGCGTCCCGATCCTCATGATTAAAGCACTTCATAATTGTATCCTCCTCTTGAAAGGGCGCCCGCCAAAGGACGCCGCTTTTTTCGTTTTTGCCTTACACCTCCTTTATAGGGCGCCCCTTTGCAGAAGTTAAAGAACCGCGAAAAAAAAACGCCCCTGCCGAACGCAGGGGCATTTTTTGAGGGATGGATTTACGCCTTTTGCAGCACAAAGCCTTTCACCTTGCGCAGCAGCGGCCAGAGGATGGCGCACAGCACGCCGCCGATGAGGGCGGTGATGAACTGGTTCACGCCGAACATGGTGCTGACGGTGGCCACCTGTTTTTCGTTGAGCACGCCGCCGAAGAGGGGCAGCAGCACGAACTGCAGGCCGCCGGCCATCACGGCCACCTTGGCCGCCGCGCCCAGCAAAAAGCCAAGCCAGAAGAATTTATCCTGTTTGCGCAGCGCCCAGGCGCACACCACCAGGGCGGCGTTGCCCGCGGCCACCAGCACGATGAGCTGAGGCATCAGCTGCATGACGGGGCTGGGGGCGATGAGGAATGCGAGGATGGGGCTGAGCACCGCGATGCACAATCCGCTGCCAAGGCCCACCGCCAGGGCGGCCAGCAGCAGGATAAGGTTCACCAGCGGGCCGGTGATGAACTGGCTGACGGTCTTGAACTGCTGCACCACTACACAGAGCGCCAGCAGCAGCGCGGTGCGGGTGAGCATGCGGGTGTAAAACTGTTTCATGAAAATTCCACCTTTCCCGGGGCCCCTTCGCCCCTCTTTGCATTGCTTTTCCTCGTAGATTTTACTATAATGAGGGATAGATTGCTGTTGCCCGGGCAACTGTTGTGATTTTTTTATTTATCTTTTTCGCAGAAAGGAGCCGCCCGTGGAAGAATACTATCCCCTGCTGGCAGGCACGCCCCTGTTCGCTGACATCCCGCCGGAGGGCCTCGCCCGGCTGATGGGCTGCTTTGCGCCGGCGGTGCGCCGCTACGAAAAGGGCGACATCCTGCTTTTGGCGG
The DNA here is from genome assembly GCF_048426865.1 of Candidatus Allofournierella merdipullorum. Taxonomy (NCBI): domain Bacteria; kingdom Bacillati; phylum Bacillota; class Clostridia; order Eubacteriales; family Oscillospiraceae; genus Allofournierella; species Candidatus Allofournierella merdipullorum. The sequence goes on along the minus strand of NZ_DBFNWJ010000030.1, from coordinate 2,209 downwards.
GCTACGATACCGGCGAGATCGGCGTGCTGCTGGAGGGCAGCGCCACCGCCCTCAAAACCACGCCGGACGGCGCGGCGGTGTCCATCACCGACCTTGTGCCGGGCAGCGTGTTCGGCGACGTGCTGGCGGGCAGCACGGTGAAAAGCCCGGTGACCATCACCGCCCGCAGCACCTCAAAGGCGATGTTCATCCCCTGCCGCAAGCTGCTGTGCCCCTGCGCGGCGATGCACCCGGAGCACACCCAGCTGATGCAGAACCTGGTGCGCACCATTTCGGAAAAATACTTCGATCTGAGCCGCCGGGTGGATCTGCTCATTCTGAAAAGCCTGCGCTCCAAGCTGTGCGCCTACCTGCTGGGCCAGGCGAAGGCCGCCGGGGCGGACACCTTCTCCATCCCCCTCTCCCGGGCGGGGCTGGCAGAGTATCTGAACTGCGAGCGCAGCGCCCTGTGCCGGGAAATTTCCCGCATGCGGGCGCAGGGCCTGATCGAGACCTATAAAAACAGTTTTAAAATTCTGGACCGGGCGGCTCTTGCCCGGGAATACCAGCGCTGAACGCTTTGGAGGAATGGAAACATGAAACTGCCGGTTTTGTACATCGTCATCCCCTGCTACAACGAGCAGCAGGTGCTGCCCGTCACCGTGCCCATGTTCCTGCAGAAACTGCGGGACCTGATGGCCGCGGACCTCATCGCCCCGGCAAGCCGGGCGGTGTTTGTGAACGACGGCTCCAAGGACAACACCTGGGCCATCATCCGGGACCTGGCCGCCAAAGAGGAACTGGTGGAGGGCATCTGCCTCTCCCGCAACCGGGGGCATCAGAACGCCCTGCTGGGCGGCCTGATGACCGTGAAAGACCGCTGTGACATCACCATCAGCATCGACTGCGACGGCCAGGACGACATCAACGCCATGGACGAGATGGTAAAGGCTTACCACGACGGCTGCGAAGTGGTGTACGGCGTGCGCTCCAAGCGGGACACCGACACCTTCTTCAAGCGTTTCACCGCCGAGAGCTTTTACAAACTGATGAACTGGATGGGCGCCCAGGTGGTGTTCAACCATGCGGACTACCGGCTTTTGAGCAGCCGGGTTCTGAAAGAGTTCGCCAACTTCAAAGAGGTGAACATTTTCCTGCGGGGCATGGTGCCGCTGGTGGGCTTCAAGAGCACCAGCGTCTACTACGAGCGCGCCGAGCGTCTGGCGGGCGAGAGCCACTACCCTCTGAAAAAGATGCTGGCCCTGGCCTTTGACGGCATCACCAGCCTGTCGGTGAAGCCCATCCGCCTCATCACCGGCTTTGGCATGCTGGTCTCCTGCATCAGCTTCATCGGGGTGATCTGGGCGGTGGTGGCGGCGCTGCTGGGCCACACGGTGGCCGGCTGGGCCAGCACCATCTCCATCGTCTGCTTCATGGGCGGCATCCAGCTGCTGTGCCTTGGCGTGATCGGCGAGTACATCGGCAAAATTTACATGGAGACCAAGGCCCGGCCCCGCTACATCATCGGCGAGACCACCTTTGAGGAGAAGGTCCATGAGTGAAGAGAAACTCTCCTGGCCGGGCAGCGCCCTGCTGGGCCCGGTGCCCCCGGTTCTGGTGAGCTGCGGCGAAGGTGAAGCGGCCAATCTCATCACCGTCGCCTGGGCGGGCACCATCTGCACCCAGCCGCCCCGGGTGTCCATTTCCGTTCGGCCCACCCGCCACAGCTACGGCCTCATCAAAGAGAGCGGCGAGTTCGTCATCAACCTGCCCACCACGGCCTTGGCCAAGGCGGTGGACTGGTGCGGCGTGAAGAGCGGCCGAGACGTGAACAAATTCACCGCCATGGGCCTGCACACCACCCCCGCTTCGAAAATTGGCTGCCCCTTGCTGGCGGAAAGCCCGGTGAGCCTGGAGTGCAAGGTGTTCCAGCGCCTCGAGCTGGGCAGCCACGACCTGTTCCTGGCGGACGTGGTGGCGGTGGACGTGGACCCCGCCCTTTTGGACAGCGCGGGCAAGCTGCATCTGGAAAAGGCGGGCCTTTTGGCCTACGCCCATGGCGACTACTACGCTTTGGGCAAACAGCTGGGCAAGTTCGGCTGGAGCGTGCGCAAGAAAAAGCCCGCGCCCAAAAAGCCGGGTGCGCGTCCCCAAGGCCCTTCCTCCCCCCGGCGGCCCCGCAAATGAACCGACGCAATAGCGGCCGGGGGGGGAATTATGCACCGGGCGG
>NZ_DBFNWJ010000029.1:0-25336 GCF_048426865.1 Candidatus Allofournierella merdipullorum | reverse complement strand
GCCTATGACGAGCAAAAACAAAAAACAGCTGGCCTCGGCGGCGGTGCTGGTTGCGCTGAGCATCGGGTGCATCGTGGCGGCGGTGGTGTTCCGCCACGAGATCTGGGCTCTCATCACCAGCCAGACCGCCCGGGACGAGTTTGTGGAATGGGTGCGCTCCCACGGGGTGTGGGGCATGCTGGTGTTCCTGGCGCTGGAGGTGTTCCAGATCGTGGTGGCCGTGGTGCCCGGCGAGCCGGTGCAGATCATGGCCGGCGCGCTCTACGGCCCGGTGGGCGGGCTTGCCCTGTGCCTTGCGGGCATCCTCATCGGCAGCACCATGATCTACTATGTCGTGCGGGCGCTGGGCGCCAAAGCCGTGGACCCGGCGGTGCTGCACAAATACCGTTTTCTGCAGGACGAAAAGCGTGCCCGGAGCGCGTTGTACTTACTCTTCTTTCTGCCCGGCATGCCCAAGGACCTGCTCACCTATCTGGGGCCCTTCCTGCCCTTAAAGCCCGGCCAGTTCCTCTTCACCTGCACGCTGGCCCGCTTCCCCGCCCTGCTGGCCAGCACCGTGGCGGGCGACAGCCTCTTCGAGGGCAACATCGTGCTGCCCTTGGTGCTGGGGGCCGTCACCGGCACGCTGGGCCTTCTGTGCATCCGCAACGAGCAGCGCATCGTGGACTGGCTCCACCGCCGGCGCGACCAGCTGACCTCCCGGTGAGGACGTGTTAAAAAATCGACGCGGGCCTTTTCAAACCCCCGCCGGATGTGATACAATGCCACCAGAAGCCACAGAAAGAGGAGTGTGTGAAAATGGCTGAATACGTATTGTTCACCGAGTCCACCGCCGACCTGACGGCGGAACTCGTGCAGCAGCTGGGCGTGGAAGTTCTGCCCATGCTTTTTTCTCTTGACGGCAAGGAGTACAACAACTACCCCGACAACCGGGAGCTTGACCCCCACGATTTTTACGACGCTCTGCGCGCCGGCGGCATGAGCACCACCAGCCAGATCAACCAGGCCACCTTTGAGGACGCCTTCACCCCGGTGCTGGAAGCCGGAAAGGATATTCTGTATCTGGCCTTTTCCAGCGGCCTGTCCGGCACCTACCATTCCGCCTGCCTGGCCGCCGAGGAGCTGCGGGAAAAATACCCCGAGCGCACCATCCGGGTGATCGACACCCTGCAGGCCAGCATGGGCGAGGGCCTGGCGGTCTACTACGCCGCCACCCTGAAGAACGAGGGCAAGAGCCTGGAGAAAGTGGCAAGCTGGTTCGAGGCCAACAAGATGCGGGTGTGCGCCTGGTTCACGGTGGACGACCTGATGTTCTTAAAGCGCGGCGGCCGCCTCAGCGGCGCGGCCGCGGTGGCGGGCACCCTGCTGGGCATCAAGCCGGTGCTCCATGTGGACGACGAGGGCCACCTCATCGCCATGGAGAAGGTGCGCGGCCGCCGGGCCAGCCTGGACGGCCTGGTGAAGCACTTTGCCGCCAGCGACGTGCCCCCCGCCGAGCAGGTGGTGTTCGTCAGCCACGGCGACTGCCCCGAGGACTGCCAGTATGTGGCCGACCGCTGCAAGGCCCTGGGCGCGAAGGAAGTGCACATCGGCACCATCGGCCCGGTCATCGGCGCCCACTCCGGCCCCGGCACCGTGGCCCTGTTCTTCCTGGGCGAAAAGCGATAACAACACCAACAGTCCGCCGCCTCCCGCAGGGGGGCGGCGTCTGTGTATGCAAAGGAGGTACGGAATGGGATTCACCGAAAAGATGCAGGTATTTCTCATCGCCGCCTGGTACAAAGAACTGAACGAAGCCTTCGGCGAGCGGGGGCGGCAGGCCTTTGTGCTGGCGGTGAAGCACTACGCCCGCCAGCGGGGCGAGCGGATGGCCCAGCGGGCCGTGCGGGACGGCCAGCCTCTGAACTATGCCTCCTACTGCGCCTACTGCGAGTGGGCGCCCTCGGAGGAAACGCTGGCCAGCGGCGAGGGGTGCGTGTCCCATCTGCGAAGCACCGCCCCGGACTATGTCTATGAGGTGTATCCCTGCGTCTGGTTCACCGCCTTCAAAGAGCAGAACGCCCTGGAGGCGGGGCAGCTCTACTGCCGCTATCTGGATGAGGCCATCGCCCGGGGCTTCAGCAGTTCCCTGCAGTTCTACACCGTGGAGACCCAGCACTGCGCCGACCGGTGCGTGTTCTGCATCCGGGACGCGGATTTTGGCCCGGACACGGCGGTGCAGCGGCGCACCGAGTACGTCAAAGGCTTCGACTACCACTGCGCCCACACCTTTTATGCCTTTGCCGAGACCGCCGCCGGCGTGTTCGGCCAAAGGGGCGGTGAGATGGCCGCCCGGGTGCTGGAGGCCTTCGGGGCGGAATACGGCGAAGCGATGCGCCGGCAGCTGGAGGCCTTTGCCGGGGAAAACTTCGACCGGGCGTGAAACAAAGAAAAAAGCGCTCCCCTTTTTGGCCGGGGTGCCGTAAGAAAACGGCGCCGGGAAGCGGGCGCTTTTGCGGTATCGCGGCGTCAAAGCGCCTTGACAACCACCAAGGGTGCCGGGGCGGCAAAGCCGCGAAGGCCCCGGTGGGGCCTTCGACCGGCAAGGCGGTCCGCAAAGCGGAGCGGGCGCACCCTCGTCGCGCCCGCAGCCCCTGCGGCGCTTTTCCTTGCGCTCCCATCAAAATCGCTCGCTTCCTGGTGCTGCGCAGTCCGGGTCCGCAAAGCGGCCAAGGCCCCGTTGGGGTCTTGGACCGGCTGGGCGGCCTGCAAAGCAGAGCGGGCGCATCTTTGTTGCGCCCGCAGCCCACGCCCCAGGATTTTGGATGAAAAAAGCACAAAGAGCGGCCCCTCAAGCCTTGGTGGCTTGGGGAGCCGCTCTGCGTGTTTTATGCGCCAAAATCCTACGGCAGAACCGCCGTTTTCTTATGCCACCCCGGCGCTGGGGGAGCGCTTTTTGTTTTGCCTTATTCCTTTTTCATCGAGCGCAGGCAGCCGAGGATGCTCTCGGCGGCGCTGAGCTTCATGGCCTCTTTCTCGGCAAAGGCCGCGTCGGCGGCGCTCCACAGGCTGATGGAGCGCTTGGTGGCCAGAATGGAGCTGGCGCTCACGCTGAACTCGTCCAGACCCCAGGCCAGCAGCAGCGGCAGCAGCGCCGGGTCGGCGGCGGCCTCGCCGCACATGCCCACCGGGATGTGTGCCGCCTTGGCCGCGGCGATCACGCTCTTGATGCTGCGCAGCACCGCCGGGTGGAACACGGTGTAGAGCTTCGCCACGTCGGCGTTGCCCCGGTCCACCGCCAGGGTATACTGGGTCAGGTCGTTGGTGCCGATGCTGAAGAAGGCGGCCTCCTGGGCCAGCAGGTCCGCCACCAGCGCGGCGGCCGGTGTCTCGATCATCACGCCCACCTTGATGTCAGCGTCGAAGGCCTTGCCCTCGGCGGCAAGCTGGGCCTTAGCCTTTTCCAGCAGGGCCTTGGCCGCCCGCAGCTCTTCCACGCCGGTGACCAGCGGCAGCATGATGCGCACGTTGTGCTTTTCCGCGCCCGCCTGCAAAAGGGCCCGCAGCTGGGTCAGATAGAGGTCCGGGTTATCCAGGCAGTAGCGGATGGCCCGGTGGCCCAAGAAGGGGTTCTCCTCTTTCTTCATGTTCAGGTAGGGCACGTCCTTGTCGCCGCCCACGTCCAGGGTGCGGATGATGACCTCCCCGCCGGCGAACTGGGCCGCCACCTGCCGGTAGGCCGCCAGCTGCTCCTCCTCGGTGGGGGCAGAGTCCCGGTCCATGAACAGAAACTCGGTGCGGAACAGGCCGATGCCCTCCGCGCCCTTTTCCAGCGCGGCGGCGGCGTCCTCCGGGCGGCCGATGTTGGCGTAGAGTGCCACGGCCCGGCCGTCGGCGGTGAGGGTGGGTTTGCCCAGATACTCCTTCAGCAGCGCCCGCCGCTCCTCAAAGGCCACACGGCGCGCCTCGTAGTCCTTCACGGTGCGCTCGTCCGGGTCCACATAAACGTGGCCCAGCTCGCCGTCCATGGCGATCTTCGCGCCGGGAGCGATGGCCTCCAGCGCCCCGGGCACGCTGAGCACCGCGGGGATCTCCAGCGCCCGGGCCAGAATGGCCGAGTGGCTGGTGGCGCCGCCGGTCTCGGTGATGATGCCGGCGATGTTCTCACGCTTCAGGCCCACCGTCATGCTGGGGGTCAGGTCGTGGGCCACGATCACCGTGCCCGCCGGGGCGGCGGCCAGGTCCTGGTCCGCCTTGCCCAGCAGCGTTTTGAGCAGCCGGTCCCGCAGGTCGGCCACGTCGGTGGCCCGCTGGCGGGTCAGCTCGTCCTCCACAGCGCTGAACATGGCGATGAAGCTGCCGCACACCGCGTCCACCGCGGCCTCGGCCACGGCGCCGCCGTCGATCTGCTCGTTCATCTGGCCCACCATGAAGGGGTCGGCCAGCATCATGATCTGGCCGGAGAGGATCTGGGCCGCGTGCTCGCCCACCTGGCTGGTCATGGCATTGGCCATGGCCTCCAGCGCCTCGCTCACCGCCTTGGCGGCGGCAGCCAGCCGCGCTTTTTCCTGCTCGGCCCCGGCGTACTGCACGCCGGACCAGTCCAGCTCCTGGGTCTGCACCACCAGCGCGGTGCCCAGACCGACGCCGGCGCACACGCCCGTTCCCTTCAGCATGAAGAACCTCTCCTTCCCTTGTTGTGTGATTACTCGCCCAGGCCGCTGTCGATCAGACGCACGGCTTCCACCAGGGCAGCCTCCTCATCGGGGCCGCTGCACTGCACTTCCACCTCGGTGCCGCACTTGATGCAGGCGGCGATGAGGTTCATGATGCTCTTGGCGTTCACGGTCTTGCCGTTTGCCACCAGGTTCACGTCGCTGTCGAACTTCATCATGGCGTTGGCGAACATGCCGGCGGGACGCATATGCATGCCCATGGGGTTGACGATCTTGGTTTGTTTCGAGACCATTTTTATTCTCCTTTGTCTGTTTTAATGAAGGCGGGGGGCGCATCCGCCCCCCGCGGAGTACGAACGGATCAGGCTTCCTTGTTCTTCTTCAGGGCCGCCAGCATGGCCATGCCCACGACGCTGCCCGCCACCAGGCTGATGACGTAGCCCAGCACGTTGGTGACCACGGGGAAGACGAAGATGCCGCCGTGAGGAGCCATCAGGCCGCAGCCGAAGACCATGGAGAGCGCACCGGCCACCGCGCTGCCCACAACGCAGCTGGGGATAACGCGCAGGGGGTCGGCGGCGGCGAAGGGAATGGCGCCCTCGGAGATGAAGCACAGGCCCATGATGTAGTTCACCACGCCGGACTTGCGCTCGTCGGCGGTGAACTTCTTCTTAAAGAAGGTGGTGCACAGAGCGATGGCAATGGGAGGCACCATGCCGCCCACCATGACGCTGGCCATCATCTGATACTCGATGGCGCCCTGGCCCGCGCCCGCCGCAAGGGCGGTGGCGATGGCGCCGGTGCCGGTGACGTAAGCCGCCTTGTTGAAGGGGCCGCCCATGTCGATGCTCATCATGCCGCCCAGCACAGCGCCCAGCAGCACCTTGCTGGTGCCGCCAAGACCGGCCAGGAAGCTGGTCAGACCGGTGTTCAGCGCGCCGACGATGGGGCCGAACGCGCACATGAACAGGCCCATGAACAGAACGCCCACCACGGGGTAGAGCAGGATGGGTTTGATGCCCTCCAGGCTGCGGGGCAGCTTGTCGCACAGCTTTTCAAAGGCCAGCATGAAGTAGCCGCCCACAAAGCCGGCCAGCAGCGCGCCCAAGAAGCCGGAGGCCACCGGGTCGGCAGTGCCGGCGATGGTGGCGAAGCTGGTGCCCGCGGCGGCCATGCTGCCGCCCACGAAACCAACCACCAGGCCCGGACGGTCGGCAATGCTCATGGCAATGTAGCCCGCCAGGATGGGCAGCATGAAGTTGAAGGCCACGCCGCCCACGGTCTTGAAGAAGGCGGCCACGGGGGTGCCCATGCCGAAGTTGGCGGCGTTGTTGGGGTCAAAGGTGTCCAGCAGGAAGGCCAGGGCGATGAGGATGCCGCCGCCGATAACGAAGGGCAGCATGTGGGAAACGCCGTTCATCAGGTCCTTGTAGGTCTTGCGGCCCAGGCTCTCCTTCACGGTGGAGGCAGCCTCCACGGTCTCGGCGCCGCCCTGGTGATGGTAGACGGGAGCGTTGCCCGCCGCAGCGTTCTTCACCAGTTCCTCGGCCTTGTGGATGCCGTCGCTCACCGGCACGAAGATGACCGGCTTGCCGTCAAAGCGGGCGGTCTCCACGTTCTTGTCGGCGGCGATGATGATGCCGTCGGCCGCGGCGATCTCCTCGGCGGTCAGGGCGTTCTTCACGCCGCCGGAGCCGTTGGTCTCCACCTTCACGGTGATGTTCAGGGCCTTGCCGGCCTTCTCCAGGGCCTCGGCGGCCATGTAGGTGTGGGCGATGCCGGTGGGGCAGGCGGTGACGGCCAGCACCCGGTACTCGCCGCCCGCGTTCTTGGCGGCCTTGGCGGCGGCTTCCTCGGCGGTGTCCACCGACTCAACGCCGGGCACGCCGGTCTCGCCGTACTTGGCGGCCTCGGCCTTGTCGATCACGGCCAGGAACTCCTCGGCGTTCTTGGCGGCGCGCAGGCCGGAGGTGAACTCCGGGTCCATCAGCAGCACCATCAGGCGGCTGAGGATCTCCAGATGCAGGTTGCCGTCCAGGGGGGCGGCGATCATGAAGAACAGGTCGCTGGGCTGCTTGTCCATGGCGCCGTAGTCAACGCCCTGGGTGAGGGTCATGGCCGCGAGGCCGGGACCCGCCACCGCGTCGCTCTTGGCGTGGGGCACGGCGATGCCCGCCTCAATGGCGGTGCTGCTCTGGGCCTCACGGGCCAGGATGGCCTCCTTGTAGGCGGCTTTGTCCGCCAGGTGTCCGCCGGCAGCCTGCAGGTCGATCAGGGCGTCGATGGCGCCCGCCTTGTCGGCGGCCTGCCCGCCCAGCAGGATGCTCTGGGGTTTGAGCAAATCTGTGATGCGCATGTTGTTCCTTCCTCTCTCTATTTTAAAAGCTGTGGCTCTGCCCACTTTGGGTCAGCGATGGAATGGCGCCGGGCGGTTCCGGCGCGGGGTGGATGGGCCAAGGGCCGGGGGTCTGCCCCGCCTCAGCGCTGCAAAAGGGCGTCGATCTCGGCCCGGGTGGCAAGGGTGTCGGAGAAGGCGGTGGCGCTGCCGCAGGCGGAGCCCAGACGCAGGGCCCAGGCCCAGTCGCCCTTCTCCAGCCAGCCGGCCACGAAGCCCGCTACCATGGAGTCGCCCGCGCCCACCGAGTTCTTCACCTTGCCCTTGAAGGCTTCCAGCCGGTGCACGCCGCCCTCTTCGTCCAGCAGCAGCGCGCCGTCGCCCGCCATGCTCACCAGCACGTTGCGGGCGCCCTTGTCCTGCAGAAGACGGGCGCATTCCACGATCTCGTCCCCGGTGTGAAGGATGCGGCCGAAAATTTCGCCCAGCTCGTGATTGTTGGGCTTGATGAGGAACGGCTTGTAGGGCAGCACCTTCACCAGCAGTTCGCCGGTGGCGTCCACCGCACAGAGCACGCCCTTCGGGGCCAGTTTTTCCAGAATGCGCTGGTAGACGTCGCTGGGCAGGCTGGAGGGGATGCTGCCCGCCAGCACCAGCACGTCGCCGGCGGTGAGGGCGTCCAGCTTGTGGAACAGCTCCTCCAGCGCCGCGGCGGGAATGGCCGGGCCGCGGCCGTTGATCTCGGTCTCGGCGCCCGCCTTGATCTTGACGTTGATGCGGGTGAGGCCCTCGGGCAGGCGAATGAAGTCGCTCTTCACCCCCCGGCGGGCCAGCCCCGCCTCCACGGCCTCGCCGGTGAAGCCGGCCACAAAGCCCAGGGCGACGCTCTCGAAGCCCAGCTGGCCCAGCACACAGGAGACGTTGATGCCCTTGCCGCCCAGCTGGATGTCCTCGCTGTCGGTGCGGTTCACCTCGCCGGGGGCAAGCTCCGGCAGGCGGACCACATAGTCCAGCGCGGGGTTAAAGGTAACGGTGTAGATCATTGGTCAGGCTCGACCTCCTTGATGATGGCGTGTTTTGCGTAAATTTTGTCCGGCAGGCGGTCGGTGATGATGCAGCCCCGGTCCAGCGGCGCCACCGTCACAGCCGAGACCCGGCCGAACTTGGAGGAATCCGCCAGGATGTAGCTCACATAGGCCCGCTCCATGGCGGTGGATTTCACCAGCGCTTCCTCCGGGTCGGGGGTGGTGTAGCCCTGGCTGAGAGCGATGCCGTTCACGCCCAGAAAGGCTTTGGTGAAGTTGTAGCGGGAGAGGCTCTGCACCGCCTCCGCGCCCACGATGGCCTCGGTGCCCGGCTTGAGCATTCCCCCGGGCACATAGGCTTTGAAGCCCTTCTGCACCAGCTTCTGGGCGTGCATCACGCCGCTGGTCACGATCACCGCGCCCCCCGGCTGCAGGTAGTCCAGCATCATCAGGGTGGTGCTGCCCGCGTCCAGAAAGACCACGTCGTCCGGCTGGATCTGCTTTGCGGCGTAGCGGGCGATGGCCTGTTTTTCGGCCACGTTCAGCAGCTCCTTGGCGCTCATGGCTTCCTCGCCCGCGTCAAAGGCGTCCTCCCGGGCCACGGCCCCGCCGTGCACCTTATTTAGTTTGCCCTGCCCGGCCAGGAGTATCAGATCCCGCCGGATGGTGGATTCCGAGGCGTCCAGCGCCTGGGCCAGCTCGGTGACGGTGGCCGCACGCTTTTTCTGCAGCAGCTCCTGAATGGCCGCAAACCGTTCTTCTGCCAGCATTTCCCGTCACATCCTTTCCTTCTGCCCTCAACTATACCATGGGAAATAATCAAAATCAAGCAAATTCATTCACGATAACGCAGAAAATCCGCCCCGGTTTTTGGATATTATGACCAGCTTTGACGTATTTTTCGGGTTTTGACGGCAAAACGAGGGGAAATACGCAAAAAATCATCAAAAATCGAGCTCATTCGCGCACGATAGAACGGCAAAAAAAGGCCCGGCACAAACGTGCCGGGCCTTGAAGGCGGTCAAGAATTCAGTCGTCGGCGGGGGCGGTCAGGTCCTCTTCCAGCAGGCGGGCCTTCACCTGCAGCAGGCTGGCGGCCTCGGTGGAGAAGCACCGCACGCCCTGGCGGGCGTAGCGCACCACCTGGTTGGGGCTGCCCGCGTGCACCCCGCAGATGCACACCGGCGCGCCGGCTTCCCCCGCCGCGTCGATGACCAGGCCCACCAGCCGGTGCACCGCCGGGCTGCGGGAACTGAAATAATCGGAGAAGCGGCCGTCCAGCCGGTCGGCGGCGTAGGTGTACTGCACCAGGTCATTGGTGCCCACCATCAGGAACTTGCACCCGGCGGCCAGGATGTCCCCGGCCAGCAGGGCGGCGCTGGGGGTCTCCACCATGCAGCCGAACTCCATCTCCTCGTTGAACACCAGCCCCCGGCGGCGCAGCGAGCGGCGGGCCCGCTCCACGTGCTCCATGGCCCGCAGCCAGTCCTCCGGGCAGGACACCATGGGGATGGACACCCGCAGCGGCCCCCGCGCTCCCGCCCGCAGCAGGGCGCACAGCTGTTCCTCGAACATCTGGGGATGAGCCAGGCTCATCCGCAGGCCCCGCATGCCCAGGGCCGGGTTGGGGGAGTCCTCGGTGAGGCCGGGCACGCTCTTGTCGGCGCCGATGTCGAAGGTGCGCACGGTCACCGGCTTGCCCCCCGCGGCCTGCAGGCAGCTGAGGTAGAAATAGTACTGCTCTTCCTCGCTGGGGATGCGCCCTGCCATGATGGAGAACTCGCTGCGGAGAAGGCCCACGCCCTCGGCGCCCGCCTGCATGGCCAGCTCCACGTCCTCGGGGCCGGAGCAGCTGGCCAGCAGCGCCACATGGGCGCTGTCCCTGGTGCGGCAGGGCCCCGCGCCCAGCGCCGCCAGCCGCTTTTTCAGGATGGAAGAGCCCACGATGCGCCGCTGGGCGTCCTTGCGCACCGTCTCGTCCGGTTCCAGGATGAGGCGGCCGTTGTCCGCGTCCAGCACCGCGCCGCCGGCGCAGTTCTCGTTCAGGAAGTCATCCCCCAGCTGCACCACCGCGGGAATGCCCATGGTGCGGGCGATGATGGAGGCGTGGCTCTGTTCGCTGCCCTCGGCGCAGGCCACCCCCAGCAGCATCCCCCGCCCGATGGAGACGATGTCGCTGGGATAGATGCACTCGCTCACCAGGATGCAGGGCGTCTCCAGCCGCAGCGGGGTGCGGGGCCGGCCGTCCAGAATGTTCACCACCCGGCGGCAGGCGTCCAGCACGTCCGCCGCCCGCTGGCGTATGTATTCGTCCTCCGCCGCCTCGATGCGCCCGGCGTACAGCTGGGCCGCCCGCTCCACCGCGGGGGCTGCCCCCGCGCCGGCGGCGATGTAGGAGGCGATCTCCCGGTTGAGGCCGGGGTCGTCCAGCATGACCTGCTGGAACAGGAAGATGTCCTTGTCGGTGCCCTCGGCGGCTTCTTCCAACAGGCGAAGCTCGTCCTTGGCCAGCACCACCGCCGCGTTCAGCAGGGCCTGTTCCCGGCCGGGGGTCTGCACCACCCGCTCAAGGCCCGGCCCGCTGTGCCGCAGCCGCCGCACCGGACCCATCACCAGGCCCGGCGACGCCTTCGCTCCCTGATACACCTGCATGGATGTCCCCCCTTTTAAAGGCGCTTACTGCGCCGTGAGAACAAAGCGCACCAGCGCCGTGAGGAATTCCCCGGGAACGGCCGCCGAAACCGCCGCCTCCATGGGGCGCCAGCCCGTTTCCTGCTGAAACAGCGGGTAAAAGCGGGCGGCAGCCTCTTCGTCGCTGCGCTCCAGAAAGGCCTCGCACAGTTCATCGGCGGTGTAAACGCCCACCGGGTCTACCCCGGCCAGCTCGGCTGCCTGCTCCAGCGGGGCCAGCGCCCGGGCCTGCTCGGTGTCGCACCAGCGCTCCATGGGCCGCAGAGCCGACCGCTCGGTGAGCGCCAGAGACGGGCTGCGCCCGATGGCCGAGCGCAGTACCCGGGCATAGGGCCGCACGAACCGCTCCGCCAGCTTCTTGTCCTCCCCCGCCCGCAGGGCGTAGGCGGTGCCGGCAACGCGGCCGAAGGCCCGGTAGCAGTCCTGATAGCCCAGGGCGATGTTCCGCTTTGCCGTGGCCGGCTCAAAGCGCAGGATGGGCCCCAGGTCCCAGTAGCTGCGCACGCAGGTGGTGGGCAGGCCGGTGAGGTTGGGCAGCGTCACGCCCACGCCGTCCACGTCCACCGCCAGCAGCTCCTCGGCCCCCATTCGGGCGGCCAGCCCCAGAGGCATATTGTCGGACCAGCCTCCGTCGATGTATTCCTCGCCGTCGATGGTGCGGGCCCGGAAGGCCGGGAAACAGGCCGCCGAGGCCAGCATATAGTCCGCCAGTTTGCCCTCGGGGATCTCCTCCAGCGTCAGCCGCAGGGGCTTTAAGGTGTTTTTCTGCACCGTCACCAGCCCGTAGCGCACCGGCGCCGCCCGCAGGGCCTGCTCGTCCACCACCCGGCGCACGGTGGCCTCCAGCGGGGTCACGTCCATGCCCCCGTGCTCCACCGCCGCCTGCAGAAAGTCGCCCCAGTCGGCGGGGCGGCCGTTGGCGGCAGGCTCCATCACCTGGTCGTCGCCGATGGTCAGCCACATCTCCTGAGCCAGTTCCCAGTTGTCCAGCGCGAAGAGCGCCCCGTTCAGGCACCCCACCGAGGTGCCCGCGATCACGCCCGCGTGCCAGTCCAGCTCGGAGAGGGCCTTGTAGACCCCTACCTGATAGCTGCCTTTCGCGCCGCCGCCGGCCAGAACAAGACCTTTTGTCATTCCGTTGTCCTTTCCGGCCCGGAGGGGGCCGTCCGGTAATGTTGGTTTTCTATGTTACCATATTATAGCATGAAATTGTGACGGAACAAAGAACAAACAATGGTGCAAAACGGACAATTTTATAAAAATCTGTGCTTATTTTACAAATTGTGTTGCTCATCGTGAAAAAATACTCTATAATGAAGCAACAAACAGTGTGTCGTCCGGTAGCCTGCCGCGGAATGCGGCAGGCTGTTTTACACCGGGACGCCCAATTTAAAAGGAGGGTCTCAATTTTATGAACGCGATGGTCCTTGTGGCGGCGGGCGCGGTGCTGGCTCTGGTCTTTTCCGCCACCATGTTCCGGCGGGTGAAGGCGCAGCCCGTGGGAACGCCGCAGATGGAGAAGATCTCCAATGCGGTGAGCAGCGGCGCCACCGCCTACCTGAAGCGGCAGTACAAAGGCGTGGCCGTTTTCTTTGTGGTGGTGTTCTGCATTTTGCTGGCCATGGCAGCTCTCGGTTTCCTCAGTTTCTTCACTCCCTTCGCTTTCGTCACCGGCGGCTTCTTCAGCGGCCTGGCGGGCTTTGTGGGCATGAAAACGGCCACCATGGCCAACTGCCGCACCGCCAACGCCGCCTCCGAAAGCCTCAACCGCGGCCTGCGGGTGGCGTTCTCGGCGGGCAGCGTCATGGGCTTCACCGTGGTGGGCCTGGGCCTTCTGGACCTGTCCATCTGGTACTTCTTCCTCAAGTTCTGGTACACCGCCGTGGACCCGGTGGCCTCCAGCGAACTGCTGATCCAGAACATCACCGCCAACATGCTCACCTTCGGCATGGGCGCCTCCAGCATGGCGCTGTTTGCCCGCGTGGGCGGCGGCATCTTCACCAAGGCGGCCGACGTGGGCGCCGACCTGGTGGGCAAGGTGGAAGCGGGCATCCCCGAGGATGACCCCCGCAACCCCGCCGTCATCGCCGACAACGTGGGCGATAACGTGGGCGACGTGGCCGGCATGGGCGCCGACCTGTACGAGAGCTATGTCAGCTCCATCGTCTCCACCAGCGCCCTGGCCGTGGCCGCGGGCTACGGCGCCAACGGCGTCAGCGTGCCCATGCTGCTGGCGGCGCTGGGCGTGGTGTGCTCCATCGTGGGCAGCTTCTTTGTCAAAACGAAAGAGGGCGCCAGCCAGAAAAACCTGCTCACCGCCCTGCGCACCGGCACCTACATCGCCAGCGGCCTGATCGCGGTGTGCGCCTGGTTCGCGGTGCACTGGCTGCTGCCCGCCGAGCACGCCACCGGCGTGTTCATCGCGGTCATCAGCGGCCTGGTGGCGGGCGTTGCCATCGGCGCCATCACCGAGTACTACACCTCCGACACCTACAAACCCACCCAGCGCCTCAGCGCCTCCAGCGAGACCGGCAGCGCCACCGTCATCATCAGCGGTCTGTCCCTGGGCATGCTGAGCACCGTGGCCCCGGTGGTCATCGTGGGCGTGAGCGTGCTGCTGAGCTACTTCTGCGCCGGCGGCGCGTCCGACTTCAACATGGGCCTTTACGGCGTGGGCGTGAGCGCCGTGGGTATGCTCAGCACCCTGGGCATCACCCTGGCCACCGACGCCTACGGCCCCATCGCCGACAACGCCGGCGGCATCGCCGAGATGACCCACATGCCCGCCGAGGTGCGTCAGCGCACCGACGCGCTGGATTCCCTGGGCAATACCACCGCCGCCACCGGCAAGGGCTTTGCCATCGGCAGTGCGGCCCTCACCGCCCTGGCCCTCATCGCCAGCTACATCGACAAGGTGCATCAGATCAAGCCGGACATGGCCCTTGACCTGACCATCACCAACCCCACCACCCTCATCGGCCTGTTCATCGGCGGCATGCTGCCCTTCCTGTTCGCGGCGCTCACCATGGACGCGGTGGGCAAGGCGGCCCAGAGCATCGTGGTGGAGGTGCGCCGCCAGTTCTCCTCCATCACCGGCCTGATGGAGGGCAAGGCGGAGCCTGACTACGCCCGCTGTGTGGATATGTGCACCCGCAGTGCCCAGAAGCTGATGCTGGCCCCCGCCCTCATCGCGGTCATCGTGCCCGTTGTGGTGGGCCTTATCCTGGGCGTGAACGGCGTGGCGGGCCTTTTGGCCGGCACCACCGTCACCGGCTTTGTGCTGGCCGTGATGATGGCCAACTCCGGCGGCGCGTGGGACAACGCCAAAAAGTACATCGAGAGCGGCCAGCACGGCGGCAAGGGCAGCGACTGCCACAAGGCCGCCGTGGTGGGCGACACCGTGGGCGACCCCTTCAAGGACACCTCCGGCCCCGCCATCAACATCCTTATCAAGCTGACCAGCATGGTCTCCATCGTGTTCGCCGGCCTGATCGTGGCGGTGCATCTGCTGTAAACCCTCAAAAAGCCCCGGGACGCTTCGTCCCGGGGCTTTTTTTATTTCAGCTTTTCCAAAAGCTGCGCCGTGGTCATACATCCGCTGCGCTCAAAGCGCCCCAAAAGGAAGAGACACTCCGGCGATCGGGTGAGCCGGTTTGCGTGCTCCTCGCTGGTCATGGTGGCCAGCATACCCGCGGCCCGCAGCGCCTGCTCGGCGTCCGCGTCCAGCGCGCCGTAGGGGTAGGCGAAGGCGGGCAGCAGCGCCGCCCCCGCCTCCGTTGCCATGGCCTGCATCTTTTCCGCGTCCGCCGCCAGCAGGGCCGCGTGTTCCGCCCTGCTCTCGCCGGCAAGCCGCCTGACCCCCGGCCGGGCGTAGGTGTGCAGCGAGGCGGAATGGCTCTGCAGCTCCACAAGGCCGGTGTCCTCCAGCGCCGCCAGCTGGCTCCAGGTCAGATATTCCCCGGCTGCGCCCTGCACCCCGGCGGCCCCGTCGCCGATCACCGACACCACCGCCGGCACGCCGTACTGCTTCAGCACCGGCATCGCCCCGCGGGCAAAGCTCACGTCCCCGTCGTCGAACACCAGCAGCACCGGCTTGTGGGGCAGCGCCCCGCCCTCCAGGGCGTAGGCCAGCACCTCGCTCAGGCGCACCGGCCGGTAGCCCGCCGCCAGCAGGGCTTCCAGGTCGTCTTCCAGCTGCCGCGGGCTCACGGTGTATTCGTCCGCCGCGTTCTCGCCCACCCGGTGGTACATCACCACCGGCAGCAGCACCTCGTCCCCCGCGCAGCGGCGGTCGAAGAGCAGCAGCCCCGGCAGCGCCAGCAGCGCCACGGCCAGCACCGCCAGATAGCAAAGGGCCCCGAGGCCCCCTTTTTTTCCTTTCATTGCGGCACCTCCCTCACGATTTCCAGGCAAGGCCCCGGCGGGTGAGCGCCGCGGCATAGCCCCACAGCGAACAGGCGGACTGCACCGTCTGGAACACCAGCACAAAGAGAACGAAGCCCCAGAGGCTGCTGCGGCCCGCCATCTCCGGGATGCGCCGCTGGTAGCGGCAGACGCTGACCGTGCCGATGAGCATCAGCGGCAGCACCAGCAGGGTGATCCACCCCGCCAGCCAGGGCATGCCCAGCAGCGCCAGCGCCACCCCCGGCACGAAGCCGAAGATATAACTAAGGTCCAGCCAGACGATGGAGAGGTTCAGCGTTTCGAAATAGCCGGCGAAAAAGCCGGGCTGCCGCCAGGGCTTTACCGCCGCCAGCCCCTCGAAAACATCCCCTTGGCCCAGCGGCTGCGCTGGCGGGCCAGCGCGCCCAGCGTGGCGGGCACGGCGGTGAAGCCCACCGCCCGCGGCTCGTAGAGCGAGCGCCGCCCTGCCGCCAGAAGACGGTAGGTGAGCACGATGTCCTCCCCCGCGCCGTCGGTCCAGCCGCCCACCGCCCGCACGGCGGCGGTGTCATAGGCGCTGAAAGCGCCCTGCGCCACCAGCGTGGAGCCGTAGCTGCCCTGGTAGCGCTTGACGGCGGCGATGCTCACAAAATAATCCCAGAACTGCATTTTCTGCACCCAGGTGCGGGTCTCGGCGCAGACCAGATTCCCCGCCACGCACCCCGCGCCGGTGGCGGCGATGCGCCCCACGATGGCCGACAGGGCGCTCACCTCCAGGCAGGTGTCCGCGTCCACCGTGACAAAGTATTCGTCCCGCACATGGCGCAGCCCCTCGTTCAGCGCCCGGGCCTTGCCCGGTTCGCAGCATCCATAGAGCCGAATGACCCGCCCCGGCCGGGAAAAATCCGCCGCCGCCCGACGCATCTCGGCCACGGTGCCGTCGGTGGAGCCGTTGTCCACGCAGAGGATGGTCACCCGCCCGTCGTACTCCTGCTGAGCGATGCTGCCGATGGTGCGGTAGATGCTCTCCTCCTCGTTGCGGGCGCAGACGATGACGCTCACCGGCCGGCAGCCGGGATGGCGGCGGAGCGGCAGTTTGCGGTGCAAGAGGTTCGAAAGGAACATCGCCCCCATCAGGTAGGCGGGCAGCAGCGCCACCCCGCCGATGACAAAGACCACATAGGCGGCGGGCAGATGGAGCGAGGCGCTCCGGGCCCAGGGCACCGCCAGCGCCGTCGATACCCACAGCCACACCAGCGCCGCCGCCGCGCTGGCAAAGAATTTCCAGTGTTGCTTCATGCGTATCCCTCCCGGCCATCCTATGACCGGGCCCGGGGCCCCGTTCGGCATAGGCGCGGCAGGGGCGGGCAACACTGTTTTCAAAAAGAACGCCGCCGGTAAAAAACGGCGGCAGCGGGAGGCAGGTACGGGCTTCGTTTTGGAAAAATCAGAAAAAACCGCCGGCGGAAAAATTTTTCCGGCGGAGGGCTTCTGCGGCTGGTACTTTAAATGTCAGGCCCCGGCGGGCAGCGTCGCCCTCATCCCGGCGGCGCACGCCGGGGGCGGCTCGCTGCAGCTCATCACCGACGAGGGCAGCTGGAACGTCCCCTTCGCCCCGAAGCAGTGCGCGGTGAGCGTCGCCCGCCCCCGGGCGGTGCTGGGGCAGAACATTTTCTGCGAAAAGGAGCTGCGCCTGGGAGTGGATGAGCCGGGTCTGCGGGCCGCGGGCGAGGTGCGCTTCGGGCCCCTCTCGCCCCCGGCCTACGACGTGATGGGGCCTTTTTGCGCCGTGCCCTTTATGCAGTGCCGCCACCGGGTGGCCAGCATGGCCCACAGCCTTTCCGGCCGGATGGAGGTGAACGGGCGGGTCTTTGACTTTGACGGGGGCAGGGGCTACATCGAGGGGGACCGGGGCCGGTCTTTCCCGGCGGGTTATCTCTGGACCCAGTGTCTCTTTGAGGGCGGCTCGCTGATGCTGGCGGTGGCGGACGTGCCCCTTGGCCCGGCGGCGTTCCGGGGGGTCATCGCCCTGGTGCGGCTGAACGGGCGGGAATGGCGGCTGACCAGCTATCTGGGCGCCCGGGTCACGGCTCTGGGCGGCGGCGGGGCCACGGTGCGCCAGGGAAGCCTCTGCCTTACCGCCCGGCGGCTGGGCGGGCCGGGGCGGCCGCTGCGGGCCCCCGCCGCCGGGGTGATGGAGCGCACCGTGCGAGAGAACCTCGCCTGCCCTGCTTTTTACCGGCTGACAAAGGGCAGCCGGGTGCTGCTGGAATGGACGGCGGAAAACGCCTCCTTTGAATACGAGTATCCCTGAGCGCCCTTCTGTTTTCGCCCCGGATGTGCTATACTGGCCCTGTAAAACTGCATTGCGGGGTGCTTTGGATGACCGGGACGAAAACCGAAAAACGACTGACGCCGGAACTGGCGTGGCGGGCGGCCGGCTGGCTGTGGCTGGCGGCGGCCTGGCTGGCGGGGGTGGCGCTGGTGTGGCGCTTCGGCCGCACCCTGCTGGACAGCGACATGGCCTCCGAGATGGTGCTGGCGGACCTGCTCAACCGGGAGGGCGGCATCCTCTCCTCCAACTGGTACTACTCCACCGAGCTGCGGGTGTTCTGCCAGCAGCTGCTGTTCAAGCTGGGGCTGCTGGTCTTTCCCGGCAGCTGGCACGCCGCCCGGATGCTGGCCCAGGGCCTTTTGTCCGCGCTGCTGGCGGCGAGCTATCTCTTTTTCGCCCGGGGCGCGGGGCTTTGGAAAAGCGCCCCCTGGGCGGCGGGGGCACTGCTCTGCCCCTTCGGTTTCTGGCAGCTCTACCACGGGGTGCTGGGCGGTTTTTACTTTGTGCACATGGCCTTTGTGCTAGTGAGCCTGGGCCTGGTGGTGCGGCTGGTGCGCCCGGCCTCCCGCGCCCGCACCGCCCTCACAGCGGCGGCGCTGGCGCTGGTGTGCTTTGCCGCCGGTCTCAACGGGGTGCGGCTGCTGATGAACCTGTATGTGCCGCTGGCGGCGGGGTGCGGAGTGCTGCTCCTTGCGCGGTTCCTCAAGGCCCCCCTCGGCCCCGGCGCGGCCCGCACGCCCCAGGTGCGGGCCTTTGCCGCCGCGGTGCTGGCCTGCCTTTGCGGGTGCGGCGGATATCTGGTGAACCGGGCGGTGCTGGCGGCGCGCTACACCTTCCTGGACCAGAGCGCCCGCAGCTGGACGGCCCTCTCCCTCACCGGCCTTTTGGAGGTGTGGGGCGATTTTCTGGCCCTCTTCGGCTACCCGGCGGACCGCTGGCAGCAGGCGGCCACCGGGGCGGTGCCCCTCTTTTCCCTGCCGGGCCTGCTGGGCGCGGCGGGCCTTGTGCTGGCAGGGGCGGTGGTGCTCTCGTTGGCGTGGCTGCTGAAACAGGGCGGCGCGCTGCCCTTTGCCCAGCAGCTCACCGGCGTCACCCTCGCCGCCTGCCTGCTGGTGGACGGCCTGGCCTTCGCCTGCATGAACGACGGCGATTCCATCAACGGAAGCTACTGGCTGCCGGTGGCCCCGCTGGCCATCGCGGCGGTGGCCGCGGCAGCGGAGCGCTTCCCTTTGCGCCGGTCCGCTTTGCGCCGGGCGCTGGCGGGATGCCTTGCGGCTCTGGTGGTCTGCGCCTCCGTGGGCACCACCCTGCGCTTTGCCGCCGCTCCGCCCCACGGCAGCCCCGCGCTGGAAACAGCGGCGAACTGGCTGGAGGAGCAGGGTTACACCAAAGGCTGCGCCACCTTCTGGCAGGCAAACGTGCTCATCGAGCTCACCGACGGCGTCATCGAGATGTGGCAGGTGGAGGACCTGGCCTCCCTCAAAATGCGGCCCTGGCTGCAAAAGGCGGACCACGCTTCGCCCCCCGAGGGCCGGGTGTTCGTGCTGGCCGGCCCCGGCGAGATAAACCAGTCCCTGCCCTGGGCGGGGCAGGCCGAGGTGGTGTATTCCGACGAGGCGGGCTATGTGGTCTTTGAACTGAACCAATAACAAAAGCGTCCCCCTTAGCCGGGGTGCCGTAAGAAAACGGTGCCGGGAAAAGGGCGATTTTGCGGTATCGCGGCGTCAAAGCGCCTTGACAACCACCAAGGGTGCCTGCGGCGCCTTTCCTTGCGCTGCCATCAAAATCGCCCATTTCCTGGTGTAGAACAGTTCTGCCCCAGGATTTTGGATGAAGAAAGAACAAAGAGCGGTCCCTCAAGCCTTGGTGGCTTGTGGGGCCGCTCTGCGTGTTTTATGCGCCAAAATCCTACGGCAGAACCGCCGCTTTCTTATGCCACCCCGGCGTTGCGCAAGGGGGACGCTTTTTCACATCTTCAGAGAAATTCGGGGAAAATTTCGCTCTCCAGCCCCCGCACGGCGGCCAGGGGCAGCCGCCGGCCGCCCTCAAAAAGGAGCAGGCCGCCGGCCCTGTCCACCCGGCGCAGCCGCCCGGTGAACACCCGGAAAGCCCCGCCCTCCTTTTTGGCGTCCGGCTCGAACCAGGTCACCGTCACCAGCGGACGGCGAACGAGATTGTCCACCAGCAGCCGCAGCTTTTCGTCCAGCGCCGCCGCCCCGTCCTCCGCCAGCTCCACCGCCGGCTCGGTGAGGCGGGCCGCCTCCCGGATGGCCGCCTCGTAGCCGGAAAGCGCTGCGAAGGGGGAAAACTGCGCCGCCCGCTCGGCCCCGGTCAGCGGCTTTGCCCGCGGCATGGCGGGGCGGGGCAGGTCCAGCATATCGTCGTAACGGCTCATTTTCCTCCCCCCTCACGCTTTGTGGCCGCCGATCTGGCCGTTGCGCAGCCGGCCCGTCGCCCCGTCCTCCAGGTCCATGCCCTTGAGGATGGCGTTCTTTCCGTATTTCTTCTTGATGCCCAGCATGGCCGTCTGCATCTTCTTTTCCCTGGCCCGGCGGGCGGCGGCCTCCCGCTGCCGGGCGGCCTCGGCTCCCCAGTCGTGGAAGAGGTCCAGCTGGCGGCACACCGGCGCCGCCTCCGCCTCTTCCTCAGTCAGCACCCGCCCGGCGGTGAGGGTCAGCCGCCGCACCAGCAGCGCCGGGTCGGCGATCTTTTCCATCAGCGCCTGGGCCGCCGCCACCAGCTCCCGGGCAGAGGCGGTGGGCGTTTCCAGTTTGGCGGTGGCGTGGACGGGTTTCGGCACCTTGCGGCCGTAGTGGTCGGTGACCACCGGCCCCCGGTAGCCCGGCCGGGCCAGATTCTCGATGTCAAAACCCACCGCCAGGGTCAGCCGGTCGGTCACAAGGTCCTGGGCCACCAGGTCCAGCGCCAGGGCGTCCGCCATCTCCCGCACCGCCAGCGCCGCCTTTTCAAAGGGGTAGGGGCATTGCAGCACCTGCCCGCTGCCCACGCTGTGGTCGGCGGGCGTGTAGGCCTTGATGTCCGCCATGGTGCAGCTCTCAAAGCCCCAGGCGTGGTCGATGAGCAGCTCGGCGTTCACCCCGAACAGCCGGAACAGCTTCTCTTGCCCCGCGTCCGAGAGGGACAGCCGCGCCAGGTCCCCCATGGTGGCCACGCCGTTTTCCTCCAGCTTCCGGGCGATGCCCCGGCCCACCCGCCAGAAGTCGGTGAGGGGGCGGTGGTCCCAGTATTTCTGGCGGAAGCTGCGCTCGTCCAGCCGGGCCACCCGCACGCCGTTTTCGTCCGGCGGGCAGTGCTTGGCTTCAATGTCCATGGCCACCTTGGCAAGATAGAGATTCGGCCCGATGCCCGCCGTGGCGGTGATGCCGGTGGCCTCCAGCACCTGCCGCACCACCTCGCGGGCGAAGGCCTCGGCGCTCACGCCGGCGCTTTTTAAGTAGTGGGTGGCGTCGATGAACACCTCGTCGATGGAATAGACGTGGATGTCCGCCGGGGCTGCAAAGCGCAGGTACACCTGATACACCTTCGCGCTCACCTCAATGTAGTGGGCCATCCGGGGCGGCGCCACCAGAATGTCCATCTCCAGCGCCGGGTCGGCGGCAAGGGCCGTCTCGTCCCAGCTTTTGCCGGTGAACACGCCCCCCGGCGCACGGGCACGCCGGCGGCGGTTTGCCTTTTCCACCGCCTGCCGGGCCTCGAACAGCCGCGCCCGGCCGGGCACGCCGTAGCGTTTGAGCGCCGGCGACACCGCAAGGCAGATGGTCTTGTCGGTGCGGGCTTCGTCCGCCACCACCAGATGGGTGGTCATGGGATCCAGTCCCCGCTCCACGCACTCCACCGAGGCGTAGAAGGATTTCAGATCAATGGCAAGATAAGTGCGTTCGCCCAAAAAAGCCCGCCCCCTTTCCCCTCTATTTTACAGGGTTTCGGGAGCGGGCGCAAATCCAATTATTGCCCGGGAACAAGGTTTGCCTCGATGGACCGGCGGCGCACCAGCCAGTAGACAAGGCCCACCGCGTCGGCCAGCAGCCAGCCGATGGGCACCGACCACCAGATGCCCGCCACCCCGAAGAGGGGCAGGGCGGACAGGCTGTAAGCCAGCGCCACCCGGGTGCCCAGACTGATGACCGTGAGCACCATGCTCATGGAGGGGATGCCCACCGCCCGGTAGAGGCCGTAGAAGAGGAACAGGCAGCCGATGGCGGGGTAAAACGCGCCCTCGATGCGCAGGTACTGCACGCCGATGTCCAGAATTTCCGTTTCGGACGCCTCCACGAAAATGCCCATCAGCGGCCGGGCGAAAAGGAACACCACTCCGCTCACCACCGCGGAGAAGCCCGCCGCGCAGCCCGCCGCCGCGGCGATGCCCCGGCGGATGCGGTCGGGCTTGTTCGCGCCGTAGTTCTGGGCCACGAAGGTGGAAAAGGCGTTGCCGAAGTCCTGCACCGGCAGGTAGGCAAAAGCGTCAATTTTGACCCCCGCGGCAAAGGCGGCCATCACCGCCGGGCCGAAGGAGTTCACCCGCCCCTGCACCAGCAGGATGCCGAAGTTCATCACCGACTGCTGGGCGCAGGTGAGCAGCGAAAAACGGGCGATGCGGGCCAGGTTCTCCCGCCCCAGGCTCCACTGCCGCCGCCCCGGCAGCAGCTGGGGCCAGCGCAGGGCGGTGTAGGCCGCCATGGCCCCACCGGAGAGGTACTGGGCGATGACCGTGGCCGCCGCCGCGCCCTCCACGCCCCAGTTAAGGCCCACCACGAACCACAGGTCCAGGGCGATGTTCACCGCCGCCGAAAGGCCCAGAAAGGCCAGCGGGGCCGCCGAGTCCCCCACCGCCCGCACAAGGCAGGCGAAGAAGTTGTAGAGGAAGGTGGCGGGAATGCCCAGAAAGATGACCCACAGGTAGGCCCGCATCAGGGCGTAGTTTTCCGCCGGCACCTGCAAAAAGCGCAGGATGCCGTCCAGAAAGGCGAAGGAGAAGGCGGTGAGCGCCGCCGTGATGAGGGCGATGAGGCAGAAGGAGGAGAACACGCTGCGGCGCAGCTCTTCCAGGTCCCGCCGGCCCCACTCCATGGAGAACACCGCCCCGCTGCCCAGGGCAAGGCCCAGCAGGATGGAGGTGAGGAAGGTCATCAGCGTGTAGGCCGAGCCCACCGCGCCCAGCGCCGCCGCGCCCAGAAACCGGCCCACGATGAGGGTGTCCGCCACATTATAAAGCTGCTGCAGCATGTCCCCCGCAATGAGGGGCAGGCTGAACAGCAGCATGGTCTTTGCCACCGGGCCGGTGGTCAAATCCCGGCGCACAGAACTTGCGTTTTTCATGGTCAGCGGCCTCCCGCGCAGCCGCCGCAGCCGGTGCAGCCCCCCTCCTCGGCGGGGCGGCCGAACACCTGCTCATAGAGCCGGCGGGCGGTGGGGGTGGCGGCAAGGCCGCCCTCGGCGGTCTCCTTGAGAGCGGGCGACATGGCGTCCCCCACCTTTTTCATGGCAACGATCACTTCGTCGGCGGGAATGGCGCTTTCAATGCCTGCCAGCGCCAGCTCGGCGGCCACAAAGGCCCCCGCCACGCCGGAGGCGTTGCGCTTGATGCAGGGGATCTCCACAAGGCCCGCCACCGGGTCGCACACAAGGCCCAGGATGTTCTTCAGGGCCATGGCCACCGCGTCGGCCGCCTGCCGGGGCGTGCCCCCCGCCAGCTCCACGATGGCGGCGGCGGCCATGGCCGCCGCGCTGCCGCACTCGGCCTGGCAGCCGCCCTGGGCCCCGGCCACGCTGGCGCTCGTGGTGATGACCATGCCCACCGCGCTGGCGGTGAACAGCGCCATCACGCAGTCGTGCTCGGAGCAGCCTTTTTCCTGCATGGTCAGCACCGCCGCGGGCAGAATGCCGCAGCTGCCGGCGGTGGGCGCCGCCACCACCCGGCCCATGGCGGCGTTCAGTTCGCTCACTGCCAGCGCCCGGTAGAGCGCGCCGCCCAGCACGCCGCCGGTGAGGTTTTTGCCGCTCTCCACCGCCCGGCGCATCTTGAAGGCGTCGCCGCCGGACAGGCCGCTGGCCGAGCGCAGCTGCTGGTCGCAGCCCGGTTCGATGCAGGCGGCCATCACGGCATAGGTGTCCCGCATCTGAGCGTACACCTCGTCCTCGCTTTTTTCCAGCTGCTGCGCCTGCTGGCGCAGCACCAGCGCCGAGATGGGCTCGCCCGCCTCCTCGGCGGCGGCCACAAGGGCGGCGATGGAATCGTATTTCAGTTCTTCGGTCATGTCCTGGTTCCCCCTCAGATGGGCTGCAGCATGGTGGAGGAGAGGATGTTGGGCAGAGCCTCCACCTCCCGGTTCAGCGCACCGTCAAAGCTGCCGTCCATTTCAATGGTCATCACCGCCACGCCGCCTTTTTCCCGGCGGGCCAGACGGAAATTGCAGATGTTCACCCCGTGGGCGGCCAGCACGTCGGTGACGGCGGCGATGGTGCCCGGGGCGTCCCGGTGGAGGACGATGAGGGCGGTGTACTGGCCGGTGATCTGCACCTCCATGCCGTTCACCGAGGTGATGAGGATGTTGCCGCCCCCCACGCTGGCCCCCTGCACCGTCACGGTGCGGCCTGCCGCGTCCCACAGAAGGATGCGGGCGGTGTTGGGGTGGGCGCCGTCCAGCTCCACCGTCTCGATGGAAACGGCAAGGCCCGCCGCCGCGGCCAGTTCCGGCGCGCGGCGGATGCGCTCGTCGTCCGGGGCCATGCCCATGATGCCGGCGATGATGGCCTTGTCGGTGCCGTGGCCCTTGTAGGTCTTGGCAAAGCTGCCGTGCAGCTGAATGACCGCCCGCACCGGCTCGGCGGCCAGCAGCGCCCGGGCGATGCCCCCGATGCGCGCCGCCCCGGCGGTGTGGCTGCTGGAGGGCCCGATCATCACCGGACCCAGAATGTCGAACACGTTCATAAAACCGCTCCCCCGAAAAAACGCCGCCCGGCGGGCGGCCTGTCTGCTTTGCCTTTATGATTACCATTATAGGAGAAGGCGCGCCGCCCGTCAAACCCTGTGCCCCCGGGCGTATTGCGCGGGCCATTCTTCTCTGGTATCATAAAAAACAGAGAACTGCATTTTTTGCGGCCCGCCGCAAGGAAAGTGAGGCAAAGCCCATGAGCGAACCCTGCAAAGAAGTCGTTCTGACCGAGGAGGACCGCCGCATCCTGGACTCCTACGCCACCCTGGTGGAGGGCCTGGCGGATTATCTCGGCCCCAGCTACGAGATCGTGCTGCACAGCCTGGAACACATGGACCGCTCGGTCATCCGCATCATCAACGGCCACCACACCGGCCGTCAGCCGGGCGCGCCCATCACCGACCTGGCCCTGGCCATGCTCTCCCGCATCGAGGAGGAAAACCGGGACGGCTACATCTCTTATTTTTCCCGAAACAAAAAAGGCGAACCGCTGAAAGCCGCCACCATCACCATCCGGGGCACCGGCGGGCGGGTGATCGGCCTTTTGTGCATCAATTTTTATCTGAACACCCCCCTGTCGGAGCTGCTGGCCACCTTCTCCCCCGAGCCGGACCCCGGCCCCGAGGCGGGCGTGAGCGAGACCTTTGCCGAGAACACCCAGGAGCTGGTGCGCCAGGCGGTGCTGAAGGCCCAGGAACAGGTCCGGGCGGACGGCCGGGTCAGCGCCTCCAACCGCAACCGGGAGATCGTTGCCCGGCTTTGGAAGGGTCACATTTTCCAGATCAAGGACGCGGTGCAGATCGTTGCCCGCGAGCTGGACATCTCCCCCAATACCGTCTATATGCACCTGCGCCGCATGCGGGAAACCCCCGCCCTCTGAGCGGCACAGCCCCCACCGACTGCCCCACCCTCCCACCGAGGGTGGGGTTTTATCGTTATTGGACAAAAAATAAAATTTA
>NZ_DBFNWJ010000028.1:0-15327 GCF_048426865.1 Candidatus Allofournierella merdipullorum | reverse complement strand
GGCGCCGGCCATGGCCGGCGCCCGCCCTTTATCGTGTTGCGTTACAGGTCGGGGTGATACTCTTTGCAGGTGCACTTTTTCCACTTGAGGCCGCTGCCGCAGGGGCAGGGGTCGTTGCGGCCGATGCGCACGGCCTTGACCGGGCCGTTCTTGCCGGTGCTCACGGTGCCCTTGCCGGGGGTGGCGGCGTCGCCGGTGGGCTTGGCCACCTGGGTGCGCTGCACCGGCTGCTCGGTGCGGATCTGCACCGTCAGCAGCATGCGCACGGTGTCCTCGCGGATGCTGTCCACCATGGCGTCGAACATCTCGAAGCCCTCGATGCGGTATTCCACCACCGGGTCACGCTGGCCGTAGCTGCGCAGGTAGATGCCCTGGCGCAGCTGGTCCATGTTGTCGATGTGCTCCATCCACTTGGTGTCCACGTTGCGCAGCAGGCACACCCGCTCCAGCTCACGCATCACCGGCGAGCCGTACTGCTTCTCCTTGGCGTCCAGAATGGCGGCGCCCCGCTCCTGCAGCACCTGGGCCACCTTGTCGCGGGTGAGGCCCTTCAGCTCCTCCTCCGAATACACGAAGTCGGTGGGGCGGGTCAGCCAGCCCTGGTAGTGGCGGCGCAGGGCGGCGAAATCCCAGTCGGCGGGCACTTCGCCGGCGCAGAAGCTCTCCACACTGGCCTTGATGTTCTCGTCCAGCATGGTGCGCACGGTGGCGGACAGGTCCTCGCCGTTGAGCACCTTGCGGCGCTGGCCGTAGATGATCTCGCGCTGCTTGTTCATCACGTCGTCGAACTGCAGCACGTTTTTACGGATGCCGAAGTTCTGGGCTTCCAGCTTCTTCTGGGCGCTCTCGATGGTGCCGGTGAGCATGCGGTTCTCGATGGGCATGTCGTCCTCGAGGCCCAGAGTGTTCATCAGGTTCTGCACCCGCTCGCCGCCGAACAGACGCATCAGGTCGTCCTCCAGGCTGAGGAAGAACCGGGACGCGCCGGGGTCGCCCTGACGGCCGGCACGGCCGCGCAGCTGGTTGTCGATACGGCGGCTCTCATGGCGCTCGGTGCCGATGATGAACAGACCGCCCGCGGCCCGCACTTCCTCGGCCTCGGTGCTGATCTGGGCTTTGTGCTTTTTCAGCAGCTCCTCGTAGCGGGCGCGGATGGCCAGGATCTCCTCGTTGTCGGTGTCGGCATGGCCGTCCGCCTCGGCGATGAGCTCCTCGGCAAAGCCCTCCTTGCGCAGGTCGGCCTTGGCCATGAAGTCGGCGTTGCCGCCCAGCATGATGTCGGTGCCGCGGCCCGCCATGTTGGTGGCGATGGTGACGGCGTTCTTCTTGCCCGCCTGGGCCACGATCTCGGCTTCCTTCTCGTGGTTCTTGGCGTTCAGCACGTTGTGCTTGATGCCCTTGCGGCTGAGCAGCTTACTGAGGGTCTCGCTCTTTTCGATGCTCACGGTGCCCACCAGAACGGGCTGGCCCTTGGCGTGGCACTCCACCACCTGCTGCACCACCGCGTCGTACTTGCCGGCCACGGTCTTGTAGACGCTGTCCGCCAGGTCTTTGCGCTGGCAGGGCTTGTTGGTGGGCACGGTGACGATGTTCAGGCCGTAAATTTCGCTGAACTCGTCCGCCTCGGTGCTGGCGGTACCGGTCATGCCGGAGAGCTTTTCGTACATGCGGAAGTAGTTCTGGAAGGTGATGGTGGCCAGGGTCTTGCTCTCGGCGGCCACCTGCACGCCTTCCTTCGCCTCGATGGCCTGATGCAGGCCCTCGTTGTAGCGGCGGCCGATCATCAGACGGCCGGTGAACTCGTCCACGATGATGACCTCGCCGTCACGCACCACGTAGTCGATGTCCCGCTTCATCACGCCCCGGGCCTTGATGGCCTGGTTGATGTGGTGGGCCAGGGTCATGTTGGCGCCGTCGGCCAGGTTCTCCACATGGAAGTAGGCCTCGGCCTTCTTGATGCCGCTCTCGGTGAGGGTGGCGGTCTTGTGCTTTTCGTCCACCACATAGTCGCCGTCCACCTGGGCGTCCTGGTCCTCTTTCTCGTCCAGCTCCACCACCTTGCTCATCTTCAGGGTGCGGGCGAAGGCGTCCGCCTGCTGGTAAAGGCTGGAGGAATCGTCGCCCTTGCCGCTGATGATGAGGGGGGTGCGGGCCTCGTCGATGAGGATGGAGTCCACCTCGTCCACGATGGCGAAGTAATGGCCCCGCTGCACCATGTTCTCCTTGTAGACCACCATGTTGTCCCGCAGGTAGTCGAAGCCGAACTCGTTGTTGGTGCCGTAGGTGATGTCGGCGTTGTAGGCGGCGTGGCGCTGCTCGTTGGTGATGCCCTGAACGATCAGGCCCACCGACAGGCCCAGCCAGCGGTAGAGCTTGCCCATCCACTCGGAGTCGCGGCGGGCCAGGTAGTCGTTGACAGTGACCACGTGCACGCCTTTGCCGGTGAGGGCGTTCAGGTAGACCGGCAGGGTGGCCACCAGGGTTTTGCCTTCGCCGGTGCTCATCTCCGCGATGCAGGCGCGGTGCAGCACGATGCCGCCCATGATCTGCACCGGGAAGTGCTTCATGCCCAGCACACGCCAGCTGGCCTCACGGCAGACGGCGAAGGCGGTGGGCAGGATGTCGTCCAGGCTTTCGCCCTTGGCCAGCCGCTCCTTCAAAGCGGGAGTCATGGCCTGCAGCTCGGCGTCGGACTTGGCGGCCATCTCCGGCTCCATGGCCACCACGGCGTCGGCGATGGGGCGGATGCGCTTGAGTTCCTTGTCGGAGAAGGAGCCAAACAGTTTGTCGATCAAAGACATAATATCACTCACGATCTGAACGGGCGGGCCCAGCGGCCCTTTCACCCGGTAATCTGCACACAAAAACCCACAGTGCGCTATTTTATATAGTACATCACAAAGCCGGGGCCTGTCAACGCCGCGAGGGGTCGAAAACCCGCTTGTGGAGCGGGGCGGAGGGGTTTTCGCCGCCCGCCGGGCCGCACCGGCGGCAAATGAAACTTTTTTGTGAATTTTCATCAAAGCCTTGTTCCCGGGGAACAATATGGCTATAATGATAATATCATATAATATAAAAAACTATATATTATGGTTTCGGAGGTGGCGTTATGAGCCGGTATTTTGAAAAGGGGCGGGAGCCTGTGAGCAGCTACACCCATTTCTGGGGGGCGCTGGCCAGCGCCCTGGGCACGCTGGCGCTGGCGGCGCGCAGCCTGCACAACGGCACCGGCGGCATGGTGCTGGCGGGGGTGGTGCTGTTCGGGTTGTCGCTGGTGGCGCTCTATTCCGCCAGCAGCATCTATCATTACGCCCTGGGGGCGGCGTCCAAGGTGCGGCGGCTGCGCAAGCTGGACCACGCCATGATCTATGTGCTCATCGCCGGCAGCTACACCCCGCTGTGCGTCAAGTTCATGGACCCGGCCAAGCTGCCGGTGTTCCTGGGGGCCATGTGGGCGATGGCGGCGGCGGGCATCCTGCTGAAACTTTTGTGGCTGGACGCGCCCCGCTGGCTGGGCACCCTTTTGTATCTTGCCTTGGGCTGGGCCATCGTGGTGGACCTGCCCGCCTTTGCGGCCATGCCCGCGGCCTGCCTTGGCCTTGTGGCCGCCGGCGGCGTGTGCTACTCGCTGGGGGCGGTGCTCTATATGCTCAAGTGGCCCAATTTGAGCGAGCGCTGGGGCTTTCACGAATTGTTCCATCTGTTCATTCTGGCGGGCAGCGCCTGCCACTTCGCCGCGGTGTTCTTCTTCGTGGCGTAAAGGGCTTGCGGGCGCAGGGCACGGGTGATAGAATGGCCTCAAAGATGCTTTTCTGCGAGGTGACATGCGATGGAGCTCATTCTTCCCTGCCCCGCCTGCGAGACCTCCTACCGGCAGGCCATTGAGGGATATGCCCGCGCGGGGCTTTCGCCCACCTGCTTTTTCGGCGGCGCGGAAAACTGCCCCGCCGGGCTGTTTGCCCGGTTTGAGGACTACCGCGCCGGGCGAAACCTGCCGGCGGGCTATGTGCCCTGCACCAGCCTGTGGCTGGTGGACAGAGATGAGTTCCTGGCCGAGGTTTCCATCCGTCACCGGCTGACCCCTGCGCTGGAGCGGTTCGGCGGCCACATCGGCTATGCCGTCCGGGCGGACCGCTGGGGGCAGGGGCTGGGCACCCGGCTGCTGGCCGGCGCGCTGGACTACGCCCGGGGGACGCTGGGCCTTTCCTGGGTGCTGCTGACCTGCGCCGACGGCAACACCGGCTCCGCCCGGGTCATTGAAAAGAACGGCGGCGTTCTGGTGGATAAGCTGGACGACGTCATCGACGGCAAGCCCCGCGTCACCCGCCGGTACCGCATTGAGCTTTAAATGAAAAAAGGTGGAATTCCGTATGAGGAAATTTCCACCTTTTTTTATTGCCCGAAGGCTGGTATCATGAAAATGGGCATTTAGAGGCCCAGCAGCGCCGGCAGCTCGGTCAGGGTGCCGATGACCGGCACGCCCGCCGTGAGCAGCCGTTCCCGGCTCTGGTGGCCGGCGGCGCAGAGCACGCATTTCGCGCCAAGGCCCGCCGCCACCTCCGCGTCGTGGAGGGTGTCTCCCACCAGCACCGCTTCGGCGGGGTCAAAGTTCTGGCGGGCCATCCACTCTTTGCCGACGGCCAGTTTGCCGTGGGCGTAGTAGTCGGTCTGGCCCAGCAGTTCGTCGAAGTACCCGGCCACGCCCAGATGCTCCGTCTGGGCTTTCAGCAGCGTCAGCTCGCTGGCCGAGAGGATGACCTGCCGCACCCCGGCGGATTTCAGTGCGGCCAGAGCATCGGCCGCGCCGGGGCACAGGGAACAGGCAAAACTTTCGGGATTGTAGCGGGCCACATAGTCCGCCGCCAGCGATTCAAAGCTGCGTTTTGAGAGGTCAAGGCCCGCTCGCCGGTAGTAGTCCACCACCGGGAAGCCGAAGATCTCCCGATAGCCCGCCAAATCGTAGCGGTTCGGGCTGCCGTTTTGTTCCAGCAGCTCGTTCAGCAGACCGAGGCACAGCTGAAGGTCATCCAGCAGGGTGCCGTTCCAGTCCCAGATCAGGCAGCGGGGCTTCATGGCCAAAACCTCCTTCGGGAAAAATTCACTCGGTGAACAGTTTGCGCAGGGCGGGGTTGGATTCAATGAGCTTCACCAGCGCCACGCCCAGCACGCCGCAGGCCACCGCTTCGCCCAGGGCGACGGTGGCTCCGTTCCAGACCATCAGCGGCAGGGTGGCGGGCGTGTCGGAGAAAAAGATGGCGATTTCCGGCCCGACAATGAGGGCGTTGAATAAAACCGGCGGCACAGCCGCGGGCAGGGCCAGACCCCGCACCCGGAAATTGCGCAGCTTGTAAGTTACAAGGCAGGCCAGCAGGGTGGCCAGGGTGCCGAAGATGACGTCCGGCAGCACCGAACCCAGCAGGTTCGACAAGAAGCACCCCAGCACGGCGGCGGCGATGTACTCCGCGCCGAATACCGGCAGCAGCACCAGCGCTTCGGCAAAGCGGATCTGCACCGCGCCGAAGGAGAGGGGCTGCAGCGCCATGCACAGCACCACATAGAGGGCGGCCACGAGGCCGCAGCGGACGAGTTTACGCGTTGACATGATTACACACTCCGGCAGTTAGATTTTGACCGCCCGGCCCTGCCAGTTCCCGACGGTGTGACCGCCCGTTGCAAAACGGTGCGGCGAGCCTAAAATCCTAAGTTGCTCTGGCAGGCGCGGGGCCCGCGTGAAAAATATTATACCAGCCGCCGGCGGGTTGCGCAACGTTCGCCGCGGATTTTACAAACTTCTTGTTTTACATCCCCCTTGCCGGGGCCTATAATAAAAAGGTACACAGAAAGGAAAGACCACCATGAAACAAGGCAACCTTCTGATCGTTCACGGCGGCGCCCCCACCGCCGTCATCAACTCCTCGCTGTACGGCGCGGTGACCGAAGCCAAAAAGCACCCGGAAGTGGAAAAGGTGCTGGGCGCCGTGGGCGGCACCGGCGGCATGCTGAAGGAGCAGTTCTGCGACCTGTCCGCCGTGCCGGAAGAGCGTCTGAAGCTGCTGCTGCAGACCCCCGCTTCCGCCATCGGCACCAGCCGCGACGCGCTGGAGCCGGAGCACTACGCCGCCATGGCCGAGATTTGCCGCAAGCACAACATCCGCTGGGTGCTGTTCAACGGCGGCAACGGCAGCATGGACGCCTGCGGCAAGCTGTTCAAAGCCTGCGTGGCCGCCGGCGTGGACGTGCGGGTGGTGGGCATTCCCAAGACCGTGGACAACGACATCGCCGTGACCGACCACGCCCCCGGCTTCGGCTCCGCCGCCCGGTTCATCGCCGGCATCACCAGCGAGATCAGCCAGGACGTGCGCAGCCTGCCCATTCATGTGTCGGTCATCGAGGCCATGGGCCGCAACGCCGGCTGGGTGACCGCCGCCAGCGCCCTGGCCCGCACCGGAAACGGCGACGGCCCCGACCTCATCTACCTGCCCGAGCGCCCCTTCATCGAGGAGGAATTCCTGGAGAAGGTGAGCGACCTTCGCCGCAAAAAGGGCGGCGTGGTCGTGGTGGCCAGCGAGGGCCTCACCGGCCCCGACGGCAAGCCCATCGTGAAGCCCATCTTCCAGGTGGGCCGCGCCACCTACTACGGCGACGTGAGCGCCCATCTGGCCAATCTGGTCATCAAGAAGCTGGGCATCAAGGCCCGCAGCGAAAAGCCCGGCATCAGCAACCGCGCCTCCATTGCCTTCCAGTCCGAGACCGACCGGGACGAGGCGGTGCTGGTGGGCGCCGAGGCGGCCCGGGCCGCTCTGGCCGGCGAAAACGGCGTGATGGTGGGTCTGCGCCGGGTGCCCGGCCCCGTGTATCAGGTGGAGACCTTCCTCATCCCTGTGGAGCAGGTGATGCTCTACGAGCGCAAAATGCCCGACGAATACATCAGCGCCGACGGCTGCGACGTCACCGACGCCTTTGTGGAGTGGTGCCGTCCGCTGATCGGCAGCCCGCTGCGCCAGTTCGTCAGCTTCAAGCCCACGCTGTAACAACAAACATCGAACGGAGGAACCCATGTCCAGTCTGCCCGTGACCTATGAGATGGTGCGCCACAGCGCCGAGATCAACACCTACATCCAGCAGGCGGACGCCTCGCTGATCGCCCTGGGCTACACCGAGCATTCCTTTGCCCATGTGACCCGCTGCGCGACGGTGGCCAGCCATCTGCTGGAACAGCTGGGTGCGGACGAGCGGCAGGTGGAGCTGGCCCGCATCGCCGGCTACATGCACGACATCGGCAACCTGGTGAACCGGGTGGACCACGCCCAGAGCGGCGCGGTGATGGCCTTCCGCATTCTGGACAAGATGGGTATGCCTCCCGCCGACACGGCGCTGGTGGTGACGGCCATCGGCAACCACGACGAGGGCACCGCTTTCCCGGTGAACGGGGTAGCGGCGGCGCTCATCCTGGCGGACAAGACCGACGTGCGCCGCAGCCGGGTGCGCAACCGGGACACCATCCGCTTCGACATCCACGACCGGGTGAACTGGGCGGTGGAGCGCTCGGACCTGGAACTGGACAAGGAGCAGAAGACCCTGACCCTGCGCATCCAGCTGGACACCGCCGTCTGCCCGGTGATAGATTATTTCGAGATTTTTCTGGAGCGGATGCTCCTGTGCCGCAAGGCGGCAGAGTATTTCCAGCTCTCCTTCCGGCTGGAAGTGAACGGCCAGACGCTGCTGTGAGGTGCTGTTTATGGAATTGAAACGCCTCACCGACCCCGAAAGCCCGCTGTTCGCCCCCGCCAGGGAGCTGTACGGCATCAGCTTCCCGGTGCACGAGCAGCGGCTGGACGCCTCCCAGCGGCGCATCCTGGGCGACGAAGCCTACCACTTCGACCTGCTGTGGGCGGAGGGCGCCTTCGCGGGCCTCATCCTTTACTGGGAGCAGCCGGACTTCTTTTATGTGGAGCACTTCTGCGTTCTGCCTCAGCTGCGGGGCATGGGCTTCGGCAGCCGGGCGCTGGAACTGTTGCAGGCCAAGGGCAAGCCGGTCATTCTGGAGATTGACCCGCCCCGGGACGAAGTTTCCCGCCGCAGAAAGGGCTTTTACGAGCGCTGCGGCTTTGCCGAAAACCCCTTTGCCCACCTGCATCCGCCTTACCGCCGGGGCGCAGCGGGCCACGACCTTGTGGTCATGAGCAGCCCCGCTGCCCTCACCGAAGAAGAATACGACCGCTTTGCCGCGTTTTTGAACAGCCATGTGATGGCGGGCGTGTTCGACTGAAATCCAACATAAAAAAGCGCCCCTTTCCGCGATGGTAAGGGGCGCTTTTGTTGCAGAACTTACTTTTCCTCGATGGTGTACTCGAAGCCGTACTCCGCCTGCAGGGCCTTCACCTGCTCCTCGGTGTCATGGATGAAGGTGGGCTCATAGACGCTGTTGCCGTTGTGGGCCTTCTTGTAGTCCTCCAGGATCTGGTTCAGCTTGTCCCAGGCCTCGTCGTTGCGGGCGGCATCGGTGCCTTCGGGGAAGCTGATGACATACTCGTGGCGTTTGGGAAGACGTGCTTTCATGGGTGATTCTCTCCTTAAAATTTGTTTTGGGTTGGTTCAGCCGAGGCCAAAGAGGGCCCGGGCGTTCTGGCAGGTGGTTTCCAGCAGGCGCTCGGTCTCCTCCCCCCGCACCTCGGCCAGGAAGGCGGCGGTGTGGGCGATGAGGGAGGAATCGCACCGGCGGCCCCGGCAGGGTTCGGGGGCCATGTAGGGGCAGTCGGTCTCCAGCAGAAGCTTGTCCGGGGGGACGACGGCGGCGGCCTTCACCGCCCGCTTGGCCCCTTTGAAAGTGGCCGCGCCGCCAAAGCCGATGTACATCCCTTGGGCGGTGAGCCAGGCGGCGTCCTCCGCCGAGCCGGAAAAGCAGTGGAGCACCCCTTTGGGGCGGTACTTTTTCAAAAGCGCGTAGGTGTCGGCGTGGGCTTCCCGGTCATGGACGATGACCGGCTTGTCCAGTTCCAGCGCAAGGCGTATCTGGGCCTCGAACAGTTCCAGCTGGGCGTCTTTGGGGACGGGCCAGTGGTGGTCCAGGCCTATCTCCCCCACCGCCACCGCTTTCTTTTCCGCCAGCAGCGGAGCGATGGCGGCCAGTTCCGCCTTCCAGTCGCCGGAAAACTGGGTGTTGGTGGAGGCGTCCTCCTCGATGAGGCTCTCCGGGTGGATGCCCAGCGCCGCCCACACGAAGGGCCACGCGGCGGCAAGTTCCAGCGCGCCTTTGCTGGTGGCGAAATCGGTGGCGCACTCCACCACCCCCGCCACTCCGGCGGCGGGCAGGCTCTGCAAAAGGGCCCCGCGGTCGCCGTCGAACTGATGGCTCTGGTAGTGGGCGTGGCTGTCGAAGATGGGGCCGGCCATCAGTGGATGGCGCTGCCGGGCAGCACGTCGTCGGGGAAGAAGACCACCGAAGCGCCGCCGTCCGGCATATCGGCGGCCATCACCATGCCCTCGCTCACATACTTGCCCTTCATCATCGGGCGGGGGGCGAGGTTGGCCACGATGCCCACCTTGCGGCCGATGAGGTCCTCCGGCTTGTACCACTTGGCGATGCCGGAGAGAATGGTGCGCTCACGCTCGCCGTCGAACAGGGTCATCTTCAACAGCTTCTTGCTCTCGGGCAGGGTCTCGCAGGTGAGCACCTGGGCCACCCGCAGCTCCACCTTGCAGAAGTCGTCGAAGGAGACTTCCGGCTGATGCTCGATGTTCTCGGCAGCGGCAGGGGCGGGCGCGGCGGCCTTTTCGGCAGCGGCAGCCTTCTCCTGGGCGGCCTTCACCTGGGCCTCGTGGGCCGCAGCCAGCTCCGCCAGCTCCTTCGCCGCGTCGATGCGGGGGAAGAGGGCGTCGCCCTTGTGCACGGTGTAGTCCGCCTTGCCGCCAAAGCGCAGGTCACCCCAGGCGCGGTCGGCGTCGGAGAGGCCCAGCTGCTCGGCCATCTTGTCGGCGGTTTCGGGCAGGAAGGGAGCCAGCAGCACGGTGGCGAAGCGCAGCGCCTCGCACAGGTTGTACAGCACCATGGCCAGACGGTCACGGTTGGCCTCGTCCTTGGCCAGAGCCCAGGGCGCGGTCTCGTCGATGTACTTGTTGGCCCGCTGGATGGCCTTGAACACCTCCTGCAGGGCCTGGGGGATGAGCAGGTCGTCCATGCAGGCGGCCACCTTGGCGGGCATCTCGCTCACCGTCTTGACGAGATCATCGTCGAACTCGCCGGCGGCACGCTCAGCGGGCAGGGTGCCGCCGAAGTACTTCTCCGCCATGGCCACCGTGCGGCTGAGCAGGTTGCCCAGATCGTTGGCCAGATCGGAGTTGATGCGGGCGATGAGGGCCTCGTTGGAGAACACGCCGTCGTTGCCGAAGGGGATTTCACGCAGCAGGAAGTAGCGGATGGCGTCCACGCTGTAGCGCTCGCAGAGCACCGCCGGGTCCACCACGTTGCCCTTGGACTTACTCATCTTGCCGCCGTCCAGCAGCAGCCAGCCGT
Source organism: Candidatus Allofournierella merdipullorum (assembly GCF_048426865.1). NCBI lineage: Bacteria > Bacillati > Bacillota > Clostridia > Eubacteriales > Oscillospiraceae > Allofournierella > Candidatus Allofournierella merdipullorum. Next base: position 4,814 of record NZ_DBFNWJ010000028.1, on the reverse strand, counting down.
GGCCGAACACCCTCTCGGGCAGGGGCAGGTCCAGCGCCATCAGCATGGCGGGCCAGAGGATGGTGTGGAAGCGCAAAATCTCCTTGCCCACCATGTGCAGGTCGGCGGGCCAGAAGGCGTCGTAGTCATTGTATTGATCGTTGCCGTAGCCCAGCGCGGAGATGTAGTTGCTCAGCGCATCCACCCAAACATACATGGTGTGCTTGGGGTCGAAGGGAACGGGGATGCCCCAGGAGACCGAGGTGCGGGAGACGCAGGTGTCCTGCAGGCCCTGGTTGATGAAGGCGATCATCTCGTTCTTGCGGGTCTCGGGCTGGATGAAGGCGGGATGGCCCTCGTAGTATTTCAGCAGCCGGTCGGCGTATTTGCCGGTCTTGAAGAAGTAAGCCTCCTCCTCGGCCTCGTAGACGTCGCCGCCGCAGTCGGGGCACTTGCCGTCCTTCAGCTGGCTGTCGGTCCAGAAGCTCTCGCAGGGCTTGCAGTAATGGCCCTTGTAGACGCTCTTGTAGATGTCGCCCTGGTCATACAGCTTCTGGAAGATTTTCTGGCAGCTGGCGATGTGGTAGTCGTCGGTGGTGCGGATGAACCGGTCGTAGCTGATGTTCATCAGCTTCCACAGGTCCTTCACGCCGCCCGCGCCCTCCACGATGTTGTCCACATACTGCTTGGGGGTCACGCCCGCGGCCGCGGCCTTGTCCTGGATCTTCTGGCCGTGCTCGTCGGTGCCGGTGAGGAACATCACCTTTTTACCCTGCATCCGCTTGAAGCGGGCCAGCGCGTCGCAGGCCACGGTGGTGTAGCTGTGGCCGATGTGCAGCTTGTCGCTGGGATAGTAGATGGGGGTAGTGATGTAGTAGGTGTTTTTCTCGTTCATGGGTCTTACTTCCTTTCATAACGCGGCCGCGAATGAAACGGCCGCGGAATCACAAGAATTCGGGCGGGACGGGACGGCCGTGGTCGTAGGCCAGGCGGTCCTCCTCGCCGATGGGGCGCACCACACGGCAGGGGCTGCCCACGGCGAGCACGCCCGCCGGGATATCCTTGGTGACGATGCTGCCCGCGCCGATGACGGCGTTCTCCCCGATGGTAACGCCCGGCAGGATGATGCTGCCCGCGCCGATCCACGTGCCTGCGCCGATGGTGACGGATTTATTATACTGCAGGCCCTTGCGGCGCAGCGCCGGGTGCAGGGGATGGGTGGCCGCCGTGATGGTCACGTTGGGGCCGATCATCACATCGTCGCCGATGTAAATATGGGTGTCGTCGGTGAGGGTGAGGTTGAAGTTGGCGTAGACGTTTTTGCCCAGGTGGGTGAAGCATCCCCAGTTGGCGTTAAAGGGCGGCTCGATGAAGCAGCCCTCCCCCACCTCCGCAAAGATGCGGGGCAGCAGGGCGGTGTGGCCGTCCATGTCCCGGGGGTCCATCTGGTTGTACTGCTGGATGAGCGAGCGGTACTCCATCTGCAGCCGGAACATCTCCGGCGAGTTGCAGACGTACAGATCGCCCGTGTGCAGCAGCTGCATGTTCTTTTCCAGCTCGGTCACAGAGAGCGCCTCCCTTCCGGCTCAGAAGTCAAAGCCCACAGGGGTCTTGCCGCAGGCCTCGATGGTGGCTTTGGCCAGCACCTCGGTGCTGTCGATGAAGAAATCGTCCAGGCCGTAGTCCCGCTTGATGAGGCTCAGCTCGGTGCAGCCCAGCACCGCCTTCTGGCACCCTTGGGCTTTGAGGCCGTCGGCGATGCGGCCGAACAGCTCCAGGTCCACCGGCTTGCCGCTCTTGATCTGGCCGTAGATGATGGTGTTCATCAGCGCGGCCTGGTCGGCCTCGCTGGGCACGGCGCAGCCGATGCCCTCCGCCGCGCACATGCGCTGGTAGGAACAGCTGGCCACCGTGCCGCTGGTGGCCAGGATGCCCAGCTTTTGGCAGCCGCCCGCCTTGGCGGTGCGCACGGTGAGCTGAATCATGTTCAGCACCGGCACCGGCAGGCTGCGCTGCAGCCGGTCGTAGAAATAATGGGCGGTGTTGCAGGGGATGGCCAGCACGGTGGCGCCGTAGCGCACCAGCATTTCGGCGTCCCGCTCCATCACCGAGAAGGGGTCGTCGTTGCTTTCGCCCAGGATGTAAGCGCTGCGGTCCGGGGTAGTGGCCCGGCTGCTGATGACGATGTCCAGGTGGTCCTGGTCCTTTTCAGCCAGGGTGTGGGCGGTGATCATCTCATAAAAATAGACGGTGCTCATCGGCCCGATGCCGCCCAGCACCCCCAGAACGGGGTGGGGCGCGGCGGATGTCTGGTTCATGGCGTTGCCTCTCTGATGTTTCATCGCCCGGCCGCAAAGGCGGCGGGCGGGGGTCGTTTTGCGCAAAACAGCCGCCCGCGCCGCGTGTGCGGGCAGGGCGTACACACCTTTAATTATAAAGGCGGGGGTGTCAAAGTCAAGCAAAACCAGGCGGGATTGTAACCTCTGCCGATGTGCCACGATTTTTAACATATCGGGTATTTTTATGCCGCGTTTGGTTGGTGGAAGCGGCTGGTGGGCCGTGATAAAATGTGCTAAAATCTTTTTCAAAGGCGGGAAGCATATGCGCCGGCATTATCTGGACAATCTTCGCTGGGCCACCGTTCTGCTGGTGGTTTTCTATCACGTCATCTATATGTACAACGGCGTCATTACCGCCGGGGTGGTTGGGCCCTTTGCCCCGGTGCAGCCACAGGATGCAGTGCAGTACCTGCTTTACCCATGGTTCATGGTGCTGCTTTTCATGGTGTCAGGCGTCAGCGCCCGCCTTTCACTGGAACAGCAAACCCCTAAATTTTTTGCCGTGCGCCGCACCGAAAAGCTGCTGGTCCCCTCCACGCTGGGGCTTCTGGTCTTTCAGTGGGTGCTGGGCGGTTTCAACATGGCGCTGGCCGGGGCTTTTGACACCCTGCCGCTCCTGCCCGCCCCGGTGCTCTGGCTCATCATGGCGGCGTCCGGCTGCGGCGTTTTGTGGTTTGCCCAGATGCTCTGGCTTTTCTCCATGGTTCTGGTCCTGCTGCGTCGGTTTGAAACAGGGCGCCTTTACCGGTTCTGCGGGCGATTGGGCCCTCTTTCCCTGGTGACGCTGGGTCTGCCCCTCTGGGCTGCAGCCCAAGTGTTGAATGCCCCCTATATTGCAGTCTACCGCTTTGGCATCTATGCTTTTGCTTTTTTGCTGGGCTATTTCATCTTTGCCCACGAAGCGGTGGTCGAGCGTCTTGCCGCTCATCCCCTGCCCTTCTGCACTGCGGCGCTGGCGCTGGGCACGGCCTACACCCTGCGCTGTTTTGGGCAAAACTACGCCGCGCCGCCGGCAGTGAACAGCCCGCTGGCCATTGCCTTTGCATGGGCGGCGGCGTTGGCGGCCTTCGCTGCCATGAAGCGCTGGGGCGACAGGACAGGTCCCTTGGCCGCCTGGCTGGGGCGGCGCAGTTTCGGGCTATATGTGCTTCACTATCTGCCCCTGGCCGCCGTGGCCTGGGCTATGGACCGTTTTTTTCATCTGCCCGCCTGGGTCTGCTATCTGCTGGCGGCAGCGGCCGCCTTCGGCGGCGGGTACGGTTTGAATGCCCTCATCTCCAGAACGCCGGTGTTGCGATGGTGCGTTCTGGGCAAGCGAAAGGAGAAACGCCATGTTTCGGGATAACCTTTGCCAACTGCGCAAATTGAATGGCCTCTCGCAGGAAGAATTGGCGGAAAAGGTAAACGTCTCCCGCCAAACCCTCTCCAAGTGGGAAAGCGGCGAATCCATGCCCGATCTGGAACGGGCCGCCGCCCTGGCGGATGTGTTCGGTGTAACGCTGGACGATCTGGCAAACTACGAATGCACCGTGGAGGGGTTTGGCGTACCGCCCCGAGGCAAGCACATCTTCGGAGTGGTCACTATTGGCGAAAAAGGGCAGATCATTCTTCCCGCCGCCGCCCGCAAAATCTTTGGCATTGGCCCCGGTGACCGGCTTCTGGTGCTTGGAGACGAAACTCAGGGGCTGGCGCTGATGCGGGAGAGCGTCATTTTTGAGCGGCTGGTGAAGCCTTTCCTGGACGGGGACGAGCACTGAGCGTCGCGCCCTGCAAAAGGGCGCAAATAAATATCCCCCGGCAAAGCCGGGGGTTTTTCACATGCGGGCATAGCCCTAGAATACTAGCATGCGCGTCACGTCGCGCAAGTACGGTCTGCCAGCCGCGAAGGTTCTGTTACTTGCCGCCCGTAAACGGGCTCCTTAGAAGTTCGGCATGGTCAGCTGCTCTCCTGCTTTGTCCTGCTCGTACTGACGTTGGATGTACTCCTGTATCTTCTTTGCATTTGTTCCTGCAGTGTCCACGTAGTACCCGCGGCACCAGAAGTCCCGGTTCCGGTATGTATATTTTAGCTCCGGAAACTTCTCGTACAGCATCAGGCTACTCTTTCCTTTTAGGTACCCCTTGAAACTTGCTACCGCTATCTTTGGCGGTATCTCGATCAGCATGTGGATGTGGTCCGGGCACACCTCCGCTTCGATGATCTTGATCCCTTTCCAATTACATAGCGTTCTCAGGATGCTTCCAATTTCTCTTCTTTTCTCTCCGAAGAACACTCTCCTCCTGTATTTTGGTGCGAACACCACATGATATTTGCAATTCCAACTGGTATGCGATAAACTATTTACGTCGTTCATTTTTGAATGACCTCCCTTTGCTTGCTTGTGCAGTTGGCAGACCGCACTCCCAGTATAGCAAAGGGAGTTTTTCTTTTTCCATTATCGACATTAGTCTTCTTTTGAACCACTCGCCTAGCGAGTGGTTTTCGATATACAAAAA
>NZ_DBFNWJ010000027.1:0-4287 GCF_048426865.1 Candidatus Allofournierella merdipullorum | reverse complement strand
CACAATATAATTGTTTATAATCAATTCTGAACACAGTTTTATTATGTTTTTGCGATGTTTTTGTGTGCGCAGATCCGCATTTTGTCGCGCTTTTGCAAGATTTTGTCTCAATTTGCGAAAAAAGAGCAAGAAAACCCACTGAAGTTTATGGAAAAATATGCCATATATGTATGTTGAAATGGTATCGTTGCCTGCGGGGAGCGGACGCGATGCTGTAAAAAATTAAGGAGGAGAAAAAATGAAACAGAAACTCGCAGCTCTTCTCACCGTGGCTGCCCTGGCTCTGTGCGCGCTGCCCATGGCAGTATCCGCTGAGGGCAATGTGGCCAAGATTGGTGACAAGGAATATGCCACCTTGCAGGAGGCGGTGGACGCCGTCACCGACAACACCCCCACCACCATCAAGCTGCTGGACAACGCCTCCGGCGGCGGCGTGATCGTCCCCAGCAACCGCAGCATCACCTTTGACCTGGGTGGTCACACCTATACCGTAAGCGAAAATACAGTCGGTTCGTCCGGCACCGAGACCACCGGCTTTCAGTTGCTGCGGGACTCGACGGTGGCTTTCCAGAACGGCAAGCTCACCAGCACCGCTTCGACCTGCCAGATGCTGATCCAAAATTACTGCAACCTGACCCTTTTGAACGTCGACCTGGATGGCACCGCTCTCACGGGTTCTCAGTATGTGCTCTCCAACAACTTCGGCAACACCCAGATCACCGGTAGCACCAGCATCAAAGCCCCCACCGGCGGCGTTGCTTTTGATGTTTACTATTGGCCCGGCGGCGGTTATCCCGGGGGTGTGCGTGTCACCGTGAACACCACCGGCACCATCACCGGCAAGATCGAGTACACCCGCGACACGACGACCAACGACCAGACCGCCGCGGAAAATAACGTGCTCACCATCGTGAACGTCAAACACGAGGGCACTTTCAATGTGCCGGTAAGCGGCGCGAACATCACCGTTTCCGGCGGCACCTTCTCCAATGTGGTTCCCGCCGATTTCCTGGCGGACGGTTTTGCCCCCACCCTGAACCCGAGCACCGGAAAATACGACGTGACCAAACTGCCCGTTGTGGCCACGGTGGGCGGCAAGGACTACTACTCTCTGGCCGAAGCGGCGACCGCGGCGGCCGCCACCACCGAGAAGACCCTGACCCTCAAGGCCGACGCCACCCTGGACAGTATGCTCACCATCAACACCCCGGGCATGGTCATCGACCTGGGCGGCTTCACCGTCAGCGCCTCTGACAAATTCCAGAAGGACGCCAACAACAATAATAACCATCTGGTGGACATCACCGCCGACAACGTCACCCTGAAAAACGGCACGTTGAAGGCCGGCGCCAACAACAACCACACCTTGAACGTCTGGAACGCCAAGGGCGTGCAGCTCAGCGGCCTGAAACTGGACAACGCCGCCTCCTACGGTGGCGCCCCGCTGATCGTGGGCGCCTCTGCGGTCACGGTGAATGACGGGCTGAACGTGGTCACCGGCGCCAATTCCTGGTACGGCATCAATGTGGACAGTCGCAACGTGGGCAGCGTGAGCAACCCGAACAAGGGCGCCAGCATCACCGTGGCTCCGAACGTCAGCCTGGTGTTCGAAGGCCAGAAATCCACCGGCATTTACATGGAAAACAGCGCCGGGATGAACGGCAACGACGTTAAGCTGGGTTTTGGCTCTGGCGTCACCTTTAACAGCTCCATCCCCAGCTTCGTTCCTGTAGTGGTCGCCACCGGCGATTCGGCCACAGTCACCGACCCCGGCAACGCCGGCCTGCAGGACAACGGCAACGGCACCTTCAGCCTGAAGCCCGCTCCCACCCCGAAGCCTGAGGAGCCCTGGACTCCGAGCCCCACTGCCACCCCGGCCCCCGCGCAGGTGCTGGACTCCACTCCCAAGACCGGGGCTGTGGGCCTGGCCGTGCTGCCCCTGGCGGGCCTGGCCTTCGCCGGCCTGGGCTTTGTGACCCGCAAGCGCGAAGAGTAATTCCCCCTTGGCTTAAAACGCAGGCCGCCTTTTGGCGGCCTGCGTTTTTTCATGCCCGGGCAAAATTTAGGGCATTTGCTCGATTTTCAGCAATTTTCGCCTTGATAAAGCAGTGAGATACTTTTATAATAAGTATTGTTAAAAAGTAGAATGGCCGAACAGGCCCGGTGCACCCGCTCCGCCGGCTGCGCTCCTTCTTTGCCTGTCGCCAAGATCCCTAAAGGAGATCGTTACATGAAGATCAAAGACTTCCTTCTCCGCCACCTGCCTCTGGTGTGTTTCGGTGTGGCGCTGCTTCTTTTCCTGGTATTCGGCGGCCTGATGGTGCGTCAGGCTCTGGGCGGCGGCCAGCCCGAACCGCCCTCCGTGCCCTCTTCTTCCGATGCCGCCCCTTCCTCCACGGTCGGCACCGAGCCCACCCCCGACCCCTGGGCCAAAAACGAGGACGGCATCCTGAATATCTACGCGCCCTACTACGAGCAGAACCAGGACATGATCGGCTGGCTGCGCATCGAGGGCACCGACATCGACTACCCCGTGGTCCGCACCCCCGGCAACAACGAGAAGTACCTGCGGCTGGGCTTTGACGGCGCTTACGCCACCGGCGGCACCCTGTTCCTGGACGAGAACTGCGACCCCGGCATCGACAAGGTCACGGCTAACCAGATGATCTACGGCCACGACATGAACGACGGCACCATGTTCGGCAAGCTGTACCTCTACGCCGACGAGGAGTACGGCAAGGAGCACTCCACCATCCGTTTCGACACCATCTACGAGACCGGTGAGTACGAGCTGATGGCCGCCTTCTACTCCCAGGTGTACTACACCACCGACACCTGCTTCAAGTACTACAAGTTCTTTGACGCGGCCAACGAGGAAGAGTTCAACGACTATGTCTCCAACGTGAAGGAGCTGGCCGAGTACGACACCGGCGTGACCGCCGAGTACGGCGACACCCTGCTCACCCTCTCCACCTGCTCCAAGCACGTGGAGAACGGCCGCTTCGTTGTGGTGGCCAAGAAGGTGAAATAAGGCGCTTCTTTGCACCCTTTGTTTCCCGCCCCGCCCGGGCCTTTCGGCCCCGGGCGGGGCTTTTTTTGTCATTTCCCCGGAATGGTTACAAGGGTATGACAAGCCGCAGGGCATTTATGCGTCAATTTGCACAAGAATTTTTTCTCCGCCGCTTGCATACTGATGAAAATGACCTTTTTCCCTTGCAAACAGCGGGTCCGGGCGCTATAATAAACTTGCTTGAAAACGTTTCCGGCAACGTTTTTGGAACAGTATTCCGCCGGGAAAGCGAGGGCGACGCCGTTTTGACCATCAAGGACATTGCCCGGGAAAGCGGCTACGCCATCAGCACCGTCTCCCGCGCGCTGAACGACCATCCGGACGTGAGCGAGGAAGCCAAGCGCCGCATCGCCGCCATCGTGGCGGCAAAGGGCTTTGTGCCCAACGCCAACGCCCGTCAGCTCAAGCGCCAGCAGGCCAAGAGCGTGGCCTTCATCGTGCGCGGCACCTCCAACCTGTTCTTTGCGGACATGCTGGTGGAACTGCAGCGGCTGGTGGGCGAAGCGGGCTACGAGGGCGTTGTGGAGTATGTGGGCGAGACCGCCGACGAGGTGGCCGCCGCCCAGCGGGTGTGCCGGGAGCTGAAACCCCGGGGCATCATCTTTCTGGGAGGCGACAGCCGCAACTTCCGCAAAGGGTTCGACAAGATCGACCTGCCCTGTGTGCTGGCCACCACCGTGAGCGACGAGCTTCGGTTCGAGAACCTCTCCATGGTGGGCGTGGACGACAAGGCCGCCGGCAGCGCCGCCATCGACTATCTGGTGGAGCGGGGCCACCGGGACATCCTGGTGCTGGGCACCGACCCCGAGCGCTCCAGCCCCGGCAAGATGCGCCTGGAGGGCGCGCGCCAGAGCTTTGAGGCCCACGGCATCCCCTTCGGCCCCGACCGGTTTTTGCAGGCGGAGTTCAGCATGGACGGCGGCTACACCGCCATGAAGACCTTTCTGGACAGCGGCAGCCGGGTGAGCGCGGTGTTCGCCATGAGTGACGTGACCGCCATCGGCGCGGCCCGTGCCATTCTGGACGCGGGGCTCACCGTTCCGGGAGACATCTCGGTGCTGGGCTTCGACGGCATCCCCATGGCCCGGTTCTACAACCCTCAGCTGGCCACCATGGTCCAGCCCGCCGCCCAGATCGCAAAGACCAGCGTCAAGCTGCTTTTGCGCTGCATCGAAAAGCGGCAGCCGGCGCAAACGGTGCTTTTGGAAGCCACCCCC
>NZ_DBFNWJ010000026.1:0-66310 GCF_048426865.1 Candidatus Allofournierella merdipullorum | reverse complement strand
TTTTAAAAAACCTGCCCCCTCGATTACAATTTGATGGCGCGGGGCCGTTCTTTATTAAAGATAAGTTCGAAGCAAAGACCGTCATAGAAACGCCGGTATCCCGCACCAGAATGTCCTTCGGCATGCGCAGGAATCGAAATGAGACATACAGGTCTCCCGCCGCGCCCGAGACGTTGATGAGCTGGAGCAGATAGACGAACCAGAAATACTGCGCTCCTGCCGCAATGTTCAGCGCCAGCAGCACAGCGCCCAGCACCACCAGCGGAGCCAGCGCCACCACGATGTAGGCGCCTTTTTTGAAATATTCCTCGCTGCCCGCAAAGGCATACAGGCCCGTGAAACCAAACCGCACTCTTTTTGCGCCGAACAGCTTCATACAGGCGCCGTGCACCAGTTCATGGAGCACCATATACGCCACGGAGCAGGCCAGAAACGCCACCAGTGCCAGCAGGTCCGCACCGATCCTGAAAGCGGGCATCAGCAGAAATCCCACCACCAGCATCACCGCCGCAATGGCGATGGCCAGGCCGTTCACCAGCAGGGCCTGCTTCGTATCCTTCTGCAGATCGATGCTCAGTGCCTCCCGGTATTCCTTCGGCAGTTCATGAACGCAGTGTTTGTTCATGTTTCCCTCCCCTTCCGGCCGTCACAGGCCCAACTCTTTCAGTTGCACCGCCATGCGTATGTATTCATCCACCACGTCAAAGACTTCTCCGTGGCGGCGCAGCGGACGGCGGCGGAAGTCCACTTCGTCCATATGCGATACGCCGCGCCCGTCCGCGCCGCGCCAGACGCCTTGAAAGCCAGTCCACCGGGCAGACGCGGCGGTCACAAGACCGTCGTTCTCCCCTTCCACCAGGCCGATGATGAGATTTTGCCACCACATGAACAAGTCGCTGCGCCAGGAGCGCATCGCACCGGCATAGCTTCGATAGACAACGCCCTCCGCATCCGGGTTTGCCCTGTTGAAGTTCTCGGCCCAGGCTGTGGTGAACTGGGTGCAGACGGCGCAAAAATCAGGATGCTTGTCCCCCAGAAGCCGATACCAAAGATTCACAAAAAAGCCCGCCAGCCGGAAAGCCCATCGGGGCAGCCGGGCCAGACCGTCCATAGTGCGGGAACCGTGGTTGGGCACCGACACCAGCGACACCGACGCCACCTTTGGCGCCATTCCCAAAGACGAGACCATATAGCGCACGTCCAGCCCGCCTTTGGAGTGGGCGATCAAGTGGACCTTTCGCAGCCGGTCTCCGCCAGCACCTCTTCCACCCGCGCTTTCAGCACCTCGCCGTTATGCTCCACCGTAGCCCAGCCGTCCTGCCCGCCGAAAAAGACCCGCGCTCCCCGCTCTTCCAGCGCCTTGGGGATCCGGCCCCAATAGCCCCAGTCACGGAACCCGGTGCCGTGCACCAGAATGAAGGGATAGCGGGTGGCGCATTCCAGTGAGTTCATACCGTTCCTCCTCACGCGTTTCTTTTTCCTGTCGCTCAGGGCACAACGGCGGAAAGGACCTCGCCGATGGGCCGGCGGATGGTAAGGGCCGCCTGCTCGTCCCTCGGGGTCGCACTGAGGTTGATGACCGCCAGATCTCGGCCGCGAAAATAATCCACCAGACCCGCCGCAGGATAGACCGAGAGCTGTGTGCCGCCGATGAGCAGCATATCCGCCCCGGCAATGGCCTCCACCGCCGCCGTGAGCGTCGCGGGGTCCAGCCCTTCGCCGTAAAGCACCACATCGGGTTTGATGATGCCGCCGCAGGTGCAGCGGGGCACGCCTTCCGCATCCAGAACCGCATCCACCGGCCAGCTTTTTCCGCATTTCATGCAGTGATTGCGGTACACGCTGCCGTGCAGTTCCAGCACGTTGCGGCTGCCCGCCCGCTGGTGCAGCTCGTCAATGTTCTGGGTGATGACCGCCGTCAGCTTGCCCCGTTGTTCCAGCCGCGCCAGGGCATAGTGCGCCGGGTTGGGCTTTGCGTCCGGGCGAATGAGATATTTGCGGTAATAGTCAAAGAACACATCGGGATGGCGCATAAAGAACCCGTGGCTGAGCAGTTCCTCCGGCGGCCTTCCGTACGCCTTCAGCGCGGCGTAAACGCCGTTGCTGCTGCGAAAGTCCGGAATACCGCTCTCGGTGGAAAGCCCTGCTCCCCCAAGAAACGCCACACGCCGGGCACGATCGAACATTTCCGAAAGCTTTGAAAGTTGCTCGTCCATTCTTTTCGCCTCCCGGTTTTATCATACCACATCCGGAAAACTCCTGCCACGCAAAAAAATCGCCGCAAGCATTTCTGCTTGCGGCGATGATGGTGGACCTGGAGGGATTCGAACCCTTGACCTCTGCGATGCGAACGCAGCGCTCTCCCAACTGAGCTACAGGCCCATGTGTGACTGCCTTATCTAATTTAAAGCATTCCGGCCAAAAAGTCAAGTTTTTTTTCGTCATTGCCACAGATTTTTTTCAAACAAACAAAAGGCAGGCGGCCGTCCCCATTGCGGGGATGGCCGCCTGCCCTCAACAGAAAGGAGTGGATCGCTTATTTGCCGTAGTAAGCCTGGAGGTAGATCTCTTTGATCTCGCTCACCAGCGGATACACGGGGTTGGCGGTGGTGCACTGGTCCTCAAAAGCCTTGTAGGACAGTTCGTCCACCTTGGCCAGGAACTCCTCTTCGCTCACGCCGCAGGCCTTGATAGTCAAGGGGCGCTCGGTATCCATCATCAGCTTCTGGATCGCCGCGATGAGGCAGTCCACCGCTTCGTAGGTGTCAGTGCCCACATTGCACAGCCCGCAGCGCTGGGCCAGCTTGGCGTAGCGTTTGTCGGCCACATACTCCTTGTATTTGGGGAACGCGGCAAACTTGGTGGGCTTTTTCGCGTTATAGGCAATGACATAGGGCAGCAGGATGGCGTTGGCACGGCCATGGGGGATGTGGAACTCGCCGCCCAGCTTGTGGGCCATGGAGTGATTGAGGCCCAGGAAAGCGTTGGTGAAGGCCATGCCCGCGATGCAGCTGGCATTGTGCATCTTCTCGCGGGCCATCTGGTCGCCGTTGTAGGAAGCTTTCAGATAGGTGAACACCATCTCGGTGGCGTGCAGAGCCAGGCCGTCGGTGTAGTCGCTGGCCATCACGGACACGTAGGCCTCAATGGCGTGGGTCAGCACGTCCAGACCAGTGTCGGCAACGATGCTGCGAGGCATGGTGCGGGTGAACTGGGGGTCGATGATGGCCACGTCCGGAGTCAGGCTGTAGTCCGCCAGAGGATACTTGATGTTGCCGTTGGACTTGTCGGTGATGACCGAGAAGCTGGTCACCTCACTGCCGGTGCCGGAGGTGGTGGGAATGGCCACCAGCTTGGTCTTGGTGCCGAGCTTCGGGAACTTGAAGGCGCGCTTGCGGATGTCCATGAAGCGCTGGCGCAGGCCGTCAAAGCTGGTCTCCGGATGCTCGTAGAACAGCCACATGCCCTTTGCCGCGTCGATGGCGCTGCCGCCGCCGATGGCAATGATCACGTCCGGCTGGAAGGCGCGCATGGCCTCCACGCCGCGCATGATGCACTCCACGCTGGGGTCGCTCTCCACGTCGGAGTAGATCTCGCTGTGGCAGTACTGTTCCCGCTTGCGCAGGTAGTACAGCACCTTGTTCACGTTGCCCAGCTGCACCATCACCGGGTCGGTGACGATGAAGGCACGGCTGATGCCCTCCATCTTCTCCAGGTACTGGATGGAATCCTCCTCAAAGTAGATCTTGGGCGGGACCTTGAACCACTGCATGTTCACCCTCCGTTTGGCAATGCGCTTTTTGTTGATGAGGTTGACGGTGGTCACGTTCTGGCTCACCGAGTTCTTGCCGTAGCTGCCGCAGCCGAGGGTCAGGGACGGGGTGTTGGTGTTATAGATGTCGCCGATGGCGCCCTGCGACGAGGGGCTGTTGACGATGATACGGCCCACCTTCATGGCCACGCCGTACTCGTCAGCGATCTTCTTGTTGCCGGTGTGGATAACAGCGGAATGGCCCAGGCCGCCCAGCTCCAGCATCTTGTTGGCGTAGGCGAAGCCCTGCTCCTTGTCTTTGCAGACAAAGTAGGCCAGCACCGGGCTGAGCTTCTCCTTGCTCAGCGGGTACTCCTCGCCGGGATGAGGCAGCGGCGCGATGAGAATTTTGGTCTTCTCCGGCACACTGATGCCCGCCTGCTCGGCGATCCAGTTGGCGCTTTTGCCAACCACCGGGGCAAACACGCCCTTCGCGGGGTCCGGGAACATATACTTGGTCAGGGTCTCGGTCTCTTCCGGGGTGAGGAAGTAGCAGTTGTTGGCCTTCATGTAGGCCTCGAAGTCCTTGGCGATGGGCTTCTCCACGATCACCGCCTGCTCAGAGGCGCAGATCATGCCGTTATCAAAGGTCTTGGACATCATCAGGTCGGTGCAGGCCTGATGCAGGTCGGCACTCTTCTCGATGAAGCAGGGCACGTTGCCCGCGCCCACGCCCAGAGCAGGCTTGCCGCAGGAGTAAGCCGCCTTGACCATACCGGGGCCGCCGGTGGCCAGAATGGTGGCAACGCCGGGATGATTCATCAAAGCGCCGGTGGCCTCAATGCTGGGCTTGTCGATCCACTGGATGCAGTTCTTGGGAGCGCCGGCCTTCACCGCAGCTTCATAAACGATGCGGGCCGCCTCAGCGCTGCACTGCTGAGCCGAGGGATGGAAGCCAAAGATGATGGGGTTGCGGGTCTTCACCGCGATGAGGCACTTGAACAGCGTTGTAGAGGTGGGGTTGGTGGTGGGGGTCACGCCGCAGATCACGCCCACGGGCTCAGCCACTTCCACATAGCCTTCCATGTCATTCTCTTCCAGAACGCCCACCGTGCACTCTTTCTTGATGTCGTGCCAGATATATTCGGTGGCGAACATGTTCTTGATGACTTTGTCTTCGTATACGCCGCGGCCAGTCTCTTCCACCGCCATGCGGGCCAGCTCCTGGTGTTTGTCCAGGCCGGCCAGCGCCATCGCGTGAACGATGTTGTCCACAGCTTCCTGATCCAGCGCCATGAATTCGTTCAGCGCCACCTGGGCTTTTTCCACCAGCGCGTCGATCATAGTCTGCACATCGGTTTTCACCGTTTCAACCACAGGTTTCTTTTCTGCCATTGCGATCTTCCGTCCTTTCAGGCGAGTTGCGCATGGTACGGGAGCCCTCTGCCCCCGCCTGCAGCTTGTTGCCTTGGCATTATGATATCACATCGTTAATCAAATAACAATGTCCCGTGTGGCCAAAGATTGTTAATAAAATAACACGCTTTTGTGCAGGATGTACAGCAGAAAAAAAGAACGCGGAACGCAATGCGTTCCGCGTTCTTTATCAATTATCAGGCATTTGCCATGTTGCGGCGCTTGATGACCAGCAGCGTGCCGAGCATCAGCACGATACCCACAGGCAGCGCCAGGATGCCGGGTGCGCCGAAGTGGACCAGCAGACCGGCCACAAGGTAGGTCACACCCGAGACCACCCCACATGTGATGGCGTATGGCAACTGCGTGGACACGTGGTTCACGTGGTCGCACTGGGCGCCCGCAGAAGCCATGATGGTGGTATCGGAAATGGGAGAGCAGTGGTCGCCGCAGACAGCGCCGGCCATGCAGGCAGAGATGCAGATGATGGCCATGGGGTCATCCATGGAGAACACGCCCTGCACGATGGGGATTAGGATGCCGAAAGTACCCCAGCTGGTACCGGTGGAGAAAGCCAGCAGGCAGCCCACCACGAACACGATCACCGGCAGGATCATCTGCATTCCGGTGGCGCTCTCGCGCACGAAGTCACGCACAAAGTACTTGGCGCCCAGGGAATCGGTCATGGCCTTCAGGCTCCAGGCAAAGGTGAGGATCATGATGGCGGGCACCATGGCCTTGAAACCTTCGGGGACGCAGCTCATCATTTCCTTGAAGGACATGGCGCGCCGCACCTGGTAATAGATGAACGCAACAACCAGTGCAAAGGCAGAACCCAGCATCAGGCCCACCGACGCATCGGAAGCGGAGAAGGCTTCCACAAAGCCCACGCCGGAGAAGAAGCCGCCGGAGTAGAGCATGCCGATGACGCAGAAGACCACCAGAACCAGCACAGGCAGCACCAGATCGAGAACAGAGCCCTTGGACTCATCCGCGGTGTCGTTGGCGTCCGCATAGGGGTTGGGGCCGCTGAACAGGTCGCCCTTTTCAATCGCGTTTTTCTCAAACTTGGCCATAGGGCCAAAGTCCACACGCATGAGCACCATGCTCACCATCATGACGATCGTGAGAAGCGCATAGTAGTTGTAAGGGATGGCGCGCAGGAACAGGCTGAAGCCCTGGCCATCCTCCGCGAAAGCAGACACTGCCGCAGCCCAGGAAGAGACCGGCGCGATGATGCACACCGGGGCAGCGGTGGCGTCGATGATGTAGGCCAGCTTTGCCCGGGAAATGTTCTGCTTGTCGGTGATGGGGCGCATCACGCTGCCCACCGTCAGGCAGTTGAAGTAGTCATCGATGAAGATGAGCACACCCAGCAGGATGGAGACCAGCTGCACGCCTACCCGGGACTTGATGTGGGCCTTGGCCCAGCGGCCAAAGGCGGCGGAACCGCCGGCCTTGTTCATCAGACAGACCATGGCGCCCAGAATAACGAGGAAGATCAGGATGCCCATGTTGTAGCTGTCGGTCACCGAAGCTACGATGCCGTCGTCAAACACGTGGCGTATCGTGGTCTCAAACTGGAAGTTGGAGTAAAGCAGGCCGCCCACCACGATGCCAATGAACAGCGAGCTGTAGACCTCCTTGGTGATAAGCGCCAGGGCAATGGCGATGACCGGAGGCAGCAGCGACCATGCAGTGTTGAAGAAGCGGCTGGGCGAGGTCACATATCCCTCACCGCCGCAGGTGGCGCAAACGTTCGTTCCGCCGCAAGCCTCACAAGCAGGGTCCAGGCCGTAGCATTCCATACAGGCGCCCACGGTGGCGCAGTCGGGGCATTCGATCATCTTGGTGCCGGGTTCGTCGGTGGGATCGCCTGCCGCAAACGCGGTAGCGCTGAGCACGAACAACAGCACCAGCATCATTGCCGCAAGCGGCAGGATGCGGGTCAACGTCTTTCTCATGTCAGTTCCTCCTGCATAAACAAAAAATGAAGCCATGACAGTGTCATGACTTCATACCGATGCACGATTGCCCGCAGTGCGGCGGTCGAACTCACGACAGCGCTCCGCCCCTGCATCTCAGCAAGGGCGACAGTCCGGGGGATATTTTCCCACGGCCCGGCACGGCAGTTCCCTCAGGCGGAACGGCCGAACCTCGGCAAACGCCCCTTTCCTGCCCCGCGTGCCTGTGTTTAATGTGGGCCGTACTCTTGACGTTCGCACCTCTATCATGCTATGTACGTCTTTATGATAAGCCTTTTTTGCCAAAAGTCAACCGCCTCGGGGAAAGAATTTGCAATTTTTTGTAAATTCATACCGTTCTATGTTATACTGAAAGAAATCAATTGCATATTTGCCGGGGCTTGCGTTTTCAAAAGCATCGCCCCTTAGGAGGGGAAGTTATGTATTGGTCTCGTGCTCTGCTCAAGCAGAACGCAAAACAGGTGTTAAAGGGCAGCTACTGGCGAGTGTTCTTGGCCTGGCTGCTGATCAGCCTCGGGGCCGGCGCTGCCGCAGGTGTGCTGTCCAATGTGGTGATTTTCGTGCCCACCCTGATCGTCTCCTTTGCCACCATCGGCTCTCCGGAAGCCTATCTCGTCGGTATTCTGTTCGTCTATCTTCTTCTCCTGGTGTTCATGGTGGCGTTCAACGCTCTGGTCACCTGGCCTCTCACGGTGGGCGGCATCCGATACACCATGGAAAACCGGGCCGGCTATCCGCCGCTGGAATCGGTGATTTCCCCCTTCCGCAACAAAGAGCAGTATCTCAACGTAGCCAAGGTCATGTTCCTGTATCTGCTGGAAATTCTTGGCTTCACATTTCTGTTCATCATCCCGGGCATCGTGCGTGGTTATCAGTTAAGGTATGTCCCCTATCTGCTGGCCGAAAACCCCTATATGAGCTATAAGCGGGCCAAAGAGCTGAGCCGGGCCATGACAGAGGGCGAAAAGATGGAAATTTTTGTGCTGGACCTTTCCTTTATCGGGTGGTATCTTCTGGGTTACCTCACCTGCGGTCTGGGCATTTATTTCCTGCTACCCTATGTTCAGGCCACCATGGCTGAACTTTATTCCGCTGCCCGCGCCAAAGCCTTTGCCATGGAGATCACCGGTGCGGAGGAGTTGTCCGGATTTGCGGTGTACCCCAAGCGCTGAATCACTAACAGAGAAAATCCCCGGCCGCCTGTAAAAGGCAGCCGGGGATTTTTTACAGAAATCGCAAAACCAAAACCAGCAGGGTCAGCTGCACCAATAAAATGAGGGGCACACCCACATAAAACTTCGGTTTGCGTGTCTTGTGATGAAACAGTGCCATTCCCAGCAGAAAAGCTGGGCTGCCGCCCAGCACGCAAAAGGCCAGCAGTCGGCGCTCCGGCACACGGCGCGCACCGCGCTTCGCGGACAGTTTATCCCAACCGCAAAGGGCAAAGGCCAGCAGATTGACCGCCGAAACCCAGAAAATCAAAAGCTCTCGCAGCAAATCCATCCCGCCTTTCATTCGCCGCGGCGCTCAAAGCGCCTGCGCAGCTTATCCCGGCGCGCCGCTGTTGCTTCTGCATCCACCCGCCAGACATCATTTTCCGGCACGAGGACGTCTCCTTCCCGGGTCTCGGCCGGAAGTTGGGTGCGGGGCAGCATTTCCGTGCGCAGAGGCCCCTGCGCCGGTTCCAAAAGGGCGATGCCTTCTTCAAAGCGGTCCACAATGTATTCCATCAGGCGGCCTCCTTCGCCTTTGAGGCATTGGAAGTATAGCTCTGCAGCCCGTTTTCAGTGGACGCAATGACCACACTGCCGTCCTGATCGGTGCGCAACACCTGTGCCCCTATCAGCTCAAACCGTTCCATCGGCTCAGCGTGGGGGTGGCCGTAACTGTTACCCAGCCCGCAGCTGACAGCGATATACTGAGGTCGAATGGCCTGCAAGAACTCCATCGTGTTGGAGGTGTCCGAGCCGTGATGGGCTGCCTTGAACACATCCGCGCGGGGTACGACTCCCGCCTCCAGCGCCGCCTGCTCCACCGGCTTTTCTCCGTCTCCGCTGAGCAGCACCGAAAGCTCGCCGCTCTCGAACAGCAGCACCTGGGAAAGGTCGTTGTAGTTGTCCGTCTCCACGCCCGCCGCCAGCACCTTCAGGCTTCCGCTGCCCACAGGGTAACTCTGCCCGGCCGCGGCATTGGAAACCGTCGCGCCGCTGGCCTCGATGGCCTCCATCACCTTTTCAAACAGACGGGTGGTGGGATAGGGCGCCTTGTCAAAATCCGGAAGGAGCACCTGCTCCACCTCCAGGTTTTCCAGTACGGCGGCCATACTGCCGATGTGGTCGGCATGGGGATGGCTCATCACCAAAAGCTTGAGCCGGGTGACGCCCATTTGTTCCAGATAACTCATCAATGCCTGCTCACTGTCGGTCTCGCCCGCGTCCACCAGGCAGTACTCTCCGCCGCTTTGCAGCAGTGTGGCGTCCGCCTGGCCCACGTCGATGAAATGCACCGCGTCGGTGTTTGCGGGCAGGTCTGCCGCAGGCAGCGGCTCGGCAAGGCCCACTGCAGTGTATATCTCCTGCCAAGTAGGCGCAGCACCCACACCGCTGGCCGCGCCGACCCACAGGCCAAGCGCCAGACAAAGACCGACCAGAGAAAAGACTACCGTTTGAAACGGTGTGAGGCTGGTTTTCCGCCTGCGGCGGGATGTTCTTCGTTTTGCCATGGGGATCTGTTACTTTCTGCCCTTGCGGGGCGGCTTGGAATTGGGTGTAAAGCGTCCCTGCTGTACGCTCCTCCCCTGCCGTTCATTCCGGCCTCTGGGTGTGGCTGCGGGGACGCGGGGCTCCTTTCTGGGCTTCCAGGTGGGAGCCAGCAGCGGGATGAGGTCCTCACGCCCGGTCTTGTGCAGAGCCTTGACCACCTTCTCGGCGTTGCGGGGCTCATAATACTGCAGCAGTGCCCGCTGGAGCGCCTTGCCTTCTGGCGTTTTCTCCACAAACACCGGCTTCATGGTATAGGGGTCAAGGCCGGTATAGAACATACAGGTGGACACGGTGCCCGGCGTGGGATAAAAATCCTGCACCTGTTCCGGACGAATTTTGTGCTTATAAAGGTATTCCGCCAAAATCACCGCGTCGTTCAGGGTGCTGCCGGGATGGCTGCTCATCAGATAGGGCACCAGATACTGCTTCTTGCCCGCCTTTTTGGTGAGTTCATAGAACTTGGCGGAGAACTTGTTGAACACCTCCACCGGAGGCTTGCCCATATACTTCAGCGTGTTGGGTGCGCAGTGCTCCGGGGCAACTTTCAGCTGGCCGGAGACATGATGCTCCACAAGCTCCTTGAAGAACTCGTCGTTTTTGTCCCAGATAAGGTAATCGTAGCGGATGCCGCTGCGGATGAACACCTTTTTGACGCCGGGCAGTGCCCGCAGTTTGCGCAGCATGGAAAGGTACTCGGTGTGATCCACCAGAAGATGGGGGCAGGGGCTGGGAGCGAGACACTTTTTGCCGCCCTGACACATGCCCTTGGTCATCTGCTCCTTGCAGCTGGGCAGACGGAAGTTGGCGGTGGGGCCGCCCACGTCATGGATGTAGCCCTTGAAACCGGGCTGACGGGTGAGCAGTTCGCCCTCTTCCACCACGCTTTCCACGCTGCGGCTGGTGACCCGCCGCCCCTGATGCAGGGTGATGGCGCAGAAATTGCAGCCACCATAGCAGCCGCGGTTGTGGATGATGGAAAACTCCACTTCCTCAATGGCGGGCACACCGCCCACCGCGTCGTAGCTGGGGTGCCAGCGGCGGGTAAAGGGCAGCGCCGCCACCTTGTCCAGCTCCTTGCGGTTCAGAGGCTTTGCCGGCGGATTTTGCACCAGATATTTTTCGCTCTGCTTCTGCACCACGATCTGGCCGGTAACGGAGTCCTGGTTATCCATCTGGATGCGGCAGGCACGGGCATAGGCCGCTTTGTCGGCGCTCACTTTGGCAAAGCCCGCGCACTCCACATAGCGGTCCGGTAGACCGGCAAAGTCGGTCATGTAGCAAGTGCCGGCAACGTCGCGGATTGTCTCCGCCTTCTCCCCCGCTGCCAGGCGCCGGGCGATGGCCACCGTCTGGCGTTCGCCCATACCGAAGCTGATAATGTCCGCCCCGGAAGTCTCGGCGATGCTGGGCAGCACGGTGTCCATCCAGTAATCGTAATGGGCAAAGCGGCGCAGGCTGGCCTCAAGGCCGCCCAAAATCACCGGAAGGTCGGGGTAGGCCTGCTTTGCAAGCTGCGTATAAACGGTGGCGCTGCGGTCCGGGCGCTTGCCCGCCACCCCGCCCGGGGTGTATTCGTCCACGTTGCGGCGGATCTTCGCCACGGAATAATGGGCCACCATGCTGTCCACATTGCCGCCGCCGATGAAAAATCCATAGCGGGGTTTGCCCAAAGCCTTGAAGCTCTCGGGCGTGGTGTAGTCCGGCTGGCTGAGCACGCCCACGCGGAAGCCCTCCGCCTCCAGCACGCGGCCGATGATGGCCGAGCCGAAGCTGGGATGGTCCACATAGGCGTCGCCGGTGACCAGAACGAAGTCCAGTTCGTCCCAGCCCCGCGCCGCCATCTCCTCACGGCTGATCGGCAGAAATTCCGTTCCCTGCTGCATGGAGCGGTCTCCTTTCGCTCTTTGTCAAATCTCGTCGGGCACCGGACCGCCCTCGGCCCGCATGCTCTTTTCGATCCACTGCTGGCGGGTGATGAGCACCTCCCGGGGCTTTGCGCCCTGGTACGGCCCGATGATCCCCAGCTGTTCCATCTCGTCCATGATGCGGGCGGCCCGGGCATAGCCCAGCTTGCAGCGCCGCTGCAAAAGGCTGGTGCTGGCCTGGCCCGCGTCGATGACCACTTCCACCGCCTGGTCCAGCATGGGGTCGTGGCCGCCGTCGCCCTCCTCGCCGCCGCTGCCGGAGCCTTTCTCCGCTGCGGCCAGCTTGTCCATCTGGGCGATCATCTCTTCATCGTACTGGCTGGTGGTATCCTGTTTAATGAAGTCCAGCACAGCGCTGATCTCTTCGTCCTTCACATAGGTGCCCTGGATGCGCACGGGCTTGGCCGCGCCCACCGGCATGAACAGCATATCGCCCATGCCCAGCAGCTTTTCCGCGCCGCCGGCATCCAGAATGGTGCGGCTGTCCACTTGGCTGGAAACGGCGAAGGCAATGCGACTGGGAATGTTGGCCTTGATGAGGCCGGTGATAACGTCCACACTGGGGCGCTGGGTGGCCACGATCAGATGCATGCCCGCCGCGCGGGCCTTCTGCGCGATGCGGCAGATGTAGTCCTCCACCTCTTTGCCCGCGACCATCATCAAATCGGCCAACTCGTCGATGATGATGGCGATGTAGGGCAGCTTTTCCAGGCCGTCGGTCTCGGCGGCAAGGCGGTTGAAGCTCTTGATGTCACGCACGTTGTTTTCGGCAAACAGATGGTAGCGGCGCTCCATCTCCGCCACGGCGCTGCCCAGAGCGCCCGCCGCCTTGCGGGGCTCGGTGACCACCGGCATCAGAAGGTGGGGAATGCCGTTGTACTCCGCCAGTTCCACCACCTTGGGGTCGATGAGGATGAGACGCACATCCT
Source organism: Candidatus Allofournierella merdipullorum (assembly GCF_048426865.1). Classification (NCBI taxonomy): domain Bacteria; kingdom Bacillati; phylum Bacillota; class Clostridia; order Eubacteriales; family Oscillospiraceae; genus Allofournierella; species Candidatus Allofournierella merdipullorum. The sequence goes on along the minus strand of NZ_DBFNWJ010000026.1, from coordinate 53,542 downwards.
CGGGGCTGGCCTTATACAGGAAGCTGATGATGATGCTGTTCACGCACACCGACTTACCGCTGCCGGTGGAGCCGGCGATGAGCAGATGGGGCATTTTGCACAGATCCGCAATCTGGGAGTTGCCCGCGATGTCCTTGCCCAGAGCCAACGTCAGGGGCGACGCGCTCTTGGAATAGACCGGGGACTCGAATATGCTGCGGATGCCCACCGGGCTCTTTTTGCGGTTGGGCACCTCCACGCCCACGGCGGGCTTGCCGGGGATGGGGGCCTCAATGCGCACGCCGCCGGCGGCGAGGTTCAGAGCGATGTCGTCCGCAAGGCCGGTGATACGGCTGATCTTCACGCCCGCCAGCGGCTGCAGCTCGTAGCGAGTGACCGACGGGCCGCGGCAGATGTCCAGCACGCGGGTGCGCACGCCGAAGCTCTCCAGTGTGCTCACCAGCAGCTCGGCGTTCTTTTTCAGTTCGTCCTCCACGCCCGCGTCCTCCGACGTGCCGGTGCGCTCAAAGAGGCTCAGCGGCGGATAACGGTAAGCCTGCGGCTCCGTGGCAGCCGGGGCGATCATCATCTGGTCGTTCTTTCCCGTCACCACGGCGGCGGGGGTCATCTGCGAAGCGCTGGCCGCACCCATGGCCCGCTGGACCAGGTCATCCAGATCGCTGCCGCCCACCGTCTCGGGCAGAGGCTCTTCCACACTGGTCAGTTCGGGGGTGGGTTCTTCCTCGTTTTCAAGCAGAATGGGCGTTTCGAACTCCGCAGGTTCCTCGGCCGGCGCAGCATCCTTCGGCGGGAACATGCCAAAGGTACCGCCCGGCCCCACCAACGGTTCTTCCGGTTCGGGGGCAAGGTCGGTCTCGTGCACCGGGTCGGGGCCGAGGTCAATGTCCACCTGCGCGGAGCGGCGGCGCACCTTGGCCGCGGGGGCCGGCGCCGGGCGCTCCCTGCGCCGGGGCTGGGGCTCGGCAGGCTCTTCCTCCTGCTCCTCGTCCCTGCGCGCCTGGCGATCTGCCTGTTCGTTGCGCCAGAGGGCATAGCGGCCCGCAAAGAAATTCCACAAATCGCCCGGAGTAACGCCGGCAAACCACATCACACCTGCCGCCAGCAGCACCAGCAGCAGGATGTTGGCCGCAGGCCGGCCGCACAGCACCAGCAGAGTGCCGCCGACCACGCCGCCCAGCACACCGCCGCCCAACGCGCCCTGGCCCTGCTCATACAGGGCTTTGATGATCTGACTGAACTCCATGCCGGTGAGGTTCACCCGGGAGAACACAACCGCGGTGCCGCACAGGAACATCATGAGGCAAAGGGCTTTGGCGCATTTGGACCAGATGGGCAGGCCCAACGCCACCAGCACCGCCACATACAGCACCAGCAGGCCCAGGACGTACATTCCCAGGCCGAACACGCCGAACAGCGCCGCGCGCATCCACGCCCATGCGGATTCGCCCTGCACGAAGATCATTGTCACCAGAACGGCCCCCAAACCGAAAAGCAGGATGCTCCAGCTCTGGGCGATATCCGGCTGAGGTTTGCGTCGCCGGTTGCCGGAGGAGGTTTTTCTGGTGGAAGTTTTCTTTGTCGCCATAGTGTTTCTATATCCTCTTTTGCCTTGCGTTGATATCGTTCACCCGGGACCTGCACGGTCCTCGGCACAGAATGCTTAACTTAATTATTTTACCATCAACGGTGTGAATTGTAAAACCCAAATTTGGCGAACGCGGGCGTCTGAAAACGAAAGCTCCGGAGCAGTTTTCTCCGCGGACAACGCTCGCTTATTGCCGCAGGGTCAGCACAAGTTCCACTTCATCTTCAAATACTGCTCCGGTCGGCACAAAGCCTTTTCGCCTGTACAGATCCATCGCTCGGGTATTGTCTTTGTTGCAGGTCAAGACCACCCGGTCCGAAGCCCCGAAAGGCTTCGTTTTGATATATGCAAGCACCTGGTCCAGGGCGGCTCTTCCATAACCCAGGCCCTGGCTCGAGACATCGATCATCATGTGCCATATATCGTATTCCGGGATATCATAATCGTAGATGACCATCACATAGCCGACCATCGTGTCATCTTCATAGATACCGAAGGGCTGGCATTGTTGCCTGTAAACATACGCCTGAGCGAGGCTGCGGATCGGGTGTGAAACGAAGCGCTCCTGTTCGGGCGCAAGTTTCAAATTGAACGCGTCAACAAAATTTTCTTCGGTGATTTTTTCGAGATGGGTCATAAATACCTCCACAAATCATTCTTTGTTCATCTGCAAGCTGATTTTGCGCGAACATCTTATGAAGGGCATCAGACCGCATAAAAAAAGCCGCGGCAAATAAGCCGCGGCAAACCTATGAAACGCTCACAATGCGACCGAGGCCCTCAAAAGATATTCAGCTCGTGCATTCGTTCCGCTGTTTTTCATAGTTGAGCACCCCGCTTTCTCTGTTGATTTATTTCATCATAATCCCTGTCCTCAAAAATGTCAACAAAGGAAAGCGCCGGGGCTGTCAGCCCCGGCGTTCGATCTCGCCGTAAAGGTAATCCAGCGCGTCGTTCAAACTGCCCAGCTGGTCGATCAGTCCCTCGTGCACCGCTTGCTGGCCGGTGAGTACGGTGCCCACATCCATCACCAGTTCGCCGGTGTGCATCATCAGCTCCACAAAGCGCTCTTTGCTGATTTTCGAGTGGCTCTCCACAAAGCCTGCGATGCGCTCCTGCATCTGCTCGAAATAGCGCATCGTTTGAGGCACGCCCAGCACCAGCCCGGAATGACGCACCGGGTGGATGGTCATGGTGGCGGTGGGCACAATAAAGCTGCGCCGGCCACTGACCGCCAGCGGGATGCCGATGGAGTGGCCCCCGCCCAACACCAGAGTGGCGCTGGGCTTGCTCACCCCGCTGATGAGTTCCGAAAGGGCAAGACCCGCCTCCACGTCGCCGCCCACCGTGTTCAAAATCACCAGCAGCGCCTCAATGTCCGGGTCCTCTTCAATCGCCACCAGCTGCGGGATCACATGCTCATATTTGGTCACCTTCTGGCTCTGGTCCGCGCTGACATGCCCCTCGATCAGACCCACCACCGTCAGGCAATGAATGGCGTGGCGGCCTTTGGTGCGGATCACCGAACCGGTATCCATCATATACTCCTGTTCCAGTTTTTCCTGTTCCACCTGCGCGTCGGTGGGAGGCTGCCTGTTGTCGTTCGGTTCCATCGGATTCTTTCCCCCTTTTCAGTCGTCTTTGAAAGTGTTCCCACCCCGGGGGCGCTATTATACAAAAAACCGATGACTGCCCAAAAACTTTGTATAAGGTTTGACAAAGCCGATTCAAGGATTATACTATATAAAGGGCGTCTTGTTTTCAGGCGCTTTGCCCCGGTCTGTGGTCCGCAGCACAGCCGGATCGGGGAGCATGAGCGGCCTGCTGCTGCTTTGCATTTTTGCAAGCCTCGCTTGAAGAATCTGACAAAAGATGGTGAAACGAATGAACAACTCTCAGGGCAAGGTCTCTCTGCCGGTCATCAAACGGCTGCCGAAGTATTACCGCTATATCGCGCAGCTTCACAAATCCGGTGTGGCGACCATTTCTTCCAGCGAACTGGCACGCATGATGGGCACCACCGCCAGCCAGGTGCGTCAGGACTTCAACTGCTTTGGCGGCTTTGGCCAGCAGGGCATCGGCTACAACGTGGAAGTTCTGGAGAAAGAGATCGGCCAGCTTCTGTTCGGTCATGGTGAAAAACTGCCCACCATTCTGCTGGGCGCCGGCCGTCTGGGCACCGCGGTGTCCCGCTTTTTGACCACCGACACCAACGGCTACAATCTGCTGGCCGTTTTCGACGTTCGCCAGGAACTGGTGGGCCATGATTTGGACGGCGTACCCATCCATCACATTGACGAGCTGGAGGAGTTCTGCAAAGCGAACCACCCCACCGTCGCGGTGCTGTGCCTGCCCCGGGAAAGCGCAAAAGAAGTTTCCGGCCGGCTGGTGGAACTGGGTCTCAAGGGCTTCTGGAATTTCAGCCACTATGATCTTTCTGTGCCCTACCCCGGTGTCACAGTGGAGAACGCCCATCTGGGCGACAGCCTGATGAGCCTGGGCTATCGGCTGCGCAACAAATAAAACGGAAAGCGAGCGTCACTCTTTTATGGCAAAACTTTATTTCCGCTACGGCGCGATGAACAGCGGTAAAAGCACCGCTTTGATGCAGGTGGCTTTCAACTACGAAGAGCGGGGCATGCGGGTGTTCATCCTGAAGCCCAGCATCGACACGAAAGGCGGAGAGTGCCTGCTGAGCCGCCTGGGCGTCAGCCGTCCCGTGGACAAGGCCGTCACCCCGGATATGGACGTGTTCGAGCTGGTGCAAAAGGAAGCCGCCCGCGGCGACAAGCCCCTGGCCTGTGTGCTCACCGATGAGAGCCAGTTCTTCACCCCGCAGCAGGCGGAACAGCTCTTCATGGTCACCGTAAAGCTGAACATTCCCGTGATTGCCTACGGTCTGCGCACCGATTTTTCCATGCAGGGCTTTCCCGGCTCTACCCGCCTTCTGGAGCTGGCTCACGCCATTGAGGAGATGAAAACCATCTGCACCTGTGGCCGCAAGGCCACCTGCAATGGACGCAAGGTGAACGGCGAGTTCGTGTTCGAGGGTGACCAGGTGGCCATCGATCAGGAAAACAACGTGGAATATCAGAGTCTCTGCGCCCAATGTTATTTTGCCGAGCGTGAAAAGTTCTATCAGCGTCACCCAAGGGTTCGCGTCTGAATATCTTTTATATACTGCTCTGCTTTAAGAGTGCCGGAAGTACCGCTTCCGGCACTCTTTCTTTTACTTGTGCTTTCACTGCCACCATGCTATAATAAAAACAAATTCATTAAACGTGTTTTTATTTGTGAGGTGACTGTATGCCGCGGGTCGCGTATTCTGAAGCGCAGCGGAGCCAGATCCGAAAAGACCTGGTAGCTGTTGGCCTTGATTTGATGACGAAGCAAGGCATCCAGCACACCACTGTGGAGCAAATTTATCAGAAAGTGGGTATCTCCCGCTCCTTTTTCTACTCCTTCTTCCCCACCAAGGAAGATCTGGTGGTGGAAATGCTCTATCTCCAACAGCCTCGGATCGTTGAGTTTGCACGGCAGCTGCTGCGCACCCCCGAACTGGACTGGTGGCAGGCCGTCACCCGATTTCTCCACGCCTGCTGTTACGGCGAGCAAAATGGCATCGCGGTGTTGACCGTCGAGGAGCAGCAGAAGATTTTCCGTCGCCTCTCCCCCGAAAGCTACCAATCTTTCCGTGAAAAGCAGCAAAGGCTGTTTGGGCAGCTGCTGCAAGTTTTTGGTGTGCGACCTGAGCCAGACCGAATCAGCCTTTTCACCAACCTGTGCCTGGCGATTATGGTGATACAGCGTGCCATTCCCGGCAGCCTTCCCCTGCTTGTGCCCGAAGCCGCGGATGCGACCATTGATGTGCAGATCAACGCCATTGTGGACTGGCTTGCTTCTCTTCGCAGCCAGGACACGCAAAGTCAATAACATTCGGCCCGTTTGGCCTCTTTGCGGCGGTATTTCCAAACGGGCCATTCACTTACCCGCAATAAATACAAAATATCATTTTTATCTTTATGTATGTTTTCCCCGTCGTATGGCGGAGAGATAATAAATACTCAGGAGGGTTTTGACATGGGCATTTTCAGCAAGCTTTTCAAGGGGCCGGAGATCGACATGGAAAAAAGCGCAGCCAACGCCAAAAAAATGCGGGCGCTGTTTGACCATGTGGTGGAAGGCGGCAGCGAATACCGCTTGATTTTTGGCTATACCGAGGACGTGAGCCGCTTTAACTACGGATTTGTTCACGGCAGCAAGACGAAAATCGGCAATCTCATCGTGGGCTGGAACGAGGCTCAGGAGACCATCGTGGTCGTTCCCACTGTGCCGGATCTATCCGGCTGCGGCGAGCCCACCTATTACCGCCGCGCCGAAATTTTGAAGGCCTATCGGAACAAGTACCCCACCGACGCGTTTGTCATTTACCCGGATAAGCGGGGCTACATTGCCATCAACGCCTACGACTGGCTGGAGGATGAGAGTCTGTATGTTTACGTCTCTCAGGATGAAGAACTGGCAGCCTTCACCGATTTCTTCATGAATCGATTTACAAAAAAGTGAGGCGCCGATGTCCTGGAACGATCTTTTCTGGATACTGCTCCTGCTCACAGCGGTAACAATTTTCGGCCAGCTCTGGTTCCATTTCGTGGAGTTTTTGCTGGGGCGGGCAAAGCGCCTGTTGTTTCGCCATGAGCAGCCGCCGGTCTGGCACACCTTGCCAGATGAAAAGGAGAATGACGATGGACATCAATGAGATCATGAACCGTGCAAAGGCTGCGCAGGCGCGAGCAACCGCAAGCCTGCATGAGATGGAGGAAAAAAGCGAAGAGCTGGCCGCCTCTTCTTCCCCTAAGTCCCCCGCCCCGCCGCAGGACAGCGCCGACCGTGAGGCAGAGCAGCAGGCAGCCAACGCACAACGGCAGGTGGAGATTCTTGGACAGTTGTTTGACACCCAGACCATGGCCCAGATGGCGGCCAATCAGGAACAGCTGCAGCAGATGATGGAACAGCGGGTGGCAGAAGCTGCTTCCGCCAGCACCGAAGCTGTGATGAACCAGCTGTTTGGCGAGGACATGGGCGTGCTGGCCGCCGCTCTGGAGACGCTTTCCCTGGAAGCCGAGTGTGAAGGATTCGGCCTTGACAGCGAGAACGAGGACAACGATGTTCTCTACACCCTGCTGGACGAAACCATGGCCCGGCTCGAAACCCTGCCCGAGCCTGCATCTGCGGAATACGGCAGAGATACGGCACTCTGGGGCCAGTTTGGCATCTTGCTCTCAGGCATCGTGTCCACTCTCAATGACCACAGCCTGGATGGGCTGGACGTGGAAGAGCATGTGCCTGTACTGGAGCAGCAGGTTCTCTCGCTGGTCCGCCGCTCCTGGGGCATCGACGGACGGGGCGCTCTTCTTGAGACAATCCGTTACTTAAGTCAGGGCGGATACACCGAGCGATACCGTTTCTATTGCGAGGCAGAATCGCCGGAAGAACTGATGACCGGTGAAGAGGATTCGGATGAGCGTGAAGACGTTGTCCGTGCGTGGGAGTTTGCTCAGCACTATAAGCAGCAGTACTCCCCCGCTTTTATGACCGGCTGGGATGTGGGCCGCGCCGCCATGCTGGCCCGCTGGGGGAGCTATTTGGGCTGGATCACCCCCGAAGAAGCCCGGGGCATCCTGTGGGACTTGGCGCAGCGGGCCACGCAGGATCTGGGCGGTTGACGGGAATTTGCCCAGTCCTACCTTTTTGGCGGACTGATGTGGAAGCTGCTTTGCAACAGCCCGGCCGCGGGATATCTTGGTTACCTTTCCGATGCAGCCACTGCCCTTTTGATGGGCAAAGACGACGGCTCCGGAGGCCAGTGGCGCGACTTTTCCTGGCCTGCCCGGCGCAGGCTGGGTTTCACCCTGTAACATAACAGCAAAACAAAAGCCCCTTTGCGGAGATTCCGCAAAGGGGCTTTACTTTACAGGTTTGCAGCAGTGGTTCAGCCGTCCCGCTGCTTTTTGATGACCTTCAGGCGGGAGAAATCCTCCCGTTCCTTTTCCTCCAGCACCTCGGTGATGTACTTAATGGTGGCGGTGAACTGGGGGATCATGATGTTGTTCAGGGCGTTGGCGCGCTTCTGGGTCTTCTGGATGGCCACAGCCAGGCGATAGACGCTGCTCTCTACCTCGGCAAGTTCCACGGTGAGGCGTTTGACCTCGCAGAATTTCAGATACACGTCATCCAACTGGCTGTTGGTGGAATCCAGGCCGTAGTAAAGGCCGGGGGCGCTCTCCTCCATCTTCACGATGGGGAGCTCCACGCCCATGACGCTGCGGTAGTCCAGCTTGAGGCCGGTCTCTACGGGCACCGTCTTTGCAAATTCGCCCACAACGCCCAAGGTGATGTTGGCGCGCTGCAACGCCTTGTAGGCTGAGGAATAGGCGGTGGCGATCTCGTCCTGGATGACCGCCGCCCGGTCAATCAGCTGCATCATTTCCCGCACGAGGATGTTCCGTTTGCGGTCCATCAGGTCATAGCCCTGGCTGGCGAGCGCAAGGCTGCGCTTTTGCGCCATCAGGTTCGATTTTGTAGGGAAAACCTGTGCCATACGGCAGCCTCCTCTCTGTTAAGGGTCACTTTTTGAGGATCGTGCCGAGATCCTGATGGACGGCATTGGGCTTGTAGTAGTGGTCCAGCATGACCTGGTCCACACGGTCCAGCTCCTCGCGAGGCAGCATGGAAAGCAGCTCCCAGCCCAGATCCAGCGTTTCCTCGATGGTGCGGTTGGTGTTGCCCTGGCCCACGAACTTCTGCTCGAAGGCGCGGCCAAACTCCATGACCCGCTTGTCGCTGGCGGACAGCTCTTCCTCGCCGATAACGCTGGCCAGAGCCTTGGCGTCCTGCACGCGGGCATAGGTGGCGAAAAGCTGGTTGGCCAGGGGGTTGTGGTCCTCACGGGTATAGCCGGCGCCGATGCCGTCCTTCATCAGACGGGACAGGCTGGGCAGCACACTCACCGGCGGATAAACGCCGGTGGCATCCATGCCGCGGTCCAGAACGATCTGGCCCTCGGTGATGTAGCCGGTCAGGTCGGGGATGGGATGGGTGATGTCGTCGCCGGGCATGGTGAGGATGGGGATCTGGGTCACAGAGCCCTTGCGGCCCTCGATGATGCCGGCGCGCTCGTACAGCGACGCCAGGTCGGAGTAGAGGTAGCCGGGGTAGCCCTTACGGCCGGGGATCTCGCCCTTGGAGGAGGAGAACTCACGCAGAGCCTCGCAATAGCTGGTCATATCGGTTAGGATGACCAAGATGTTCTTGCCCAGGTCGAAGGCCAGGTACTCGGCGATGGTCAGCGCCGCACGGGGGGTGATGATACGCTCGACGATGGGGTCGTTGGCCAGGTTCAGCAGCATGACCACCCGGTCCATGACGTTGGCGGCTTCAAAGCTCTTTTTAAAGTAGTCGGCAACGTCGTTCTTCACGCCCATGGCGGCGAACACGATGGCGAAATCCTCGCCGTCGGAGACGTCCGCCTGCTTGACGATCTGCACCGCCAGCTCGTTGTGCTTCATGCCGGAGCCGGAGAAAATGGGCAGTTTCTGGCCGCGAATCAGAGTGGCCAGCGCGTCAATGGAAGAAATGCCGGTGCGGATGTAGTTACGGGGGTACACGCGGCTCACCGGGTTGATGGGAGAGCCGTTCACGTCACGCCGGAACTCGGGGTAAATTTCGCCCAGACCGTCGATGGGACGGCCCAGGCCGTCCAGCGTGCGGCCCAGAATTTCGGGGCTCAGGTCCACCATCATGGGATGGCCGGAGAGGGTGGTGCGGGTATTGTCCAGCGAGAAGCCGGTGGTGCCTTCGAACACCTGGATGACGCACTTGTCGCCCTCAATCATAACGATACGGCCCACGCGCTGGGTGCCGTCGGTGAGCTTCATCACCACCATCTCGTCGTAGGAAGCGTTCTGCACGCCGTCCAGGACCACCAGCGAGCCGTTGATCTGGCTTAAGCCAACATGTTCAAGGATCATATGTCTTTCGCTCCTTTCCCTTGTTAAGCGCGCAGCAGCTCGCCGATCTTCTGATCGATCTCGGCGGTGTACTCGTCGAACATTTCCAGCTTGTCGTTGGGGATATCGTACTTCATCTTGACCAGCTTGTCGAACAGGCCCAGACGCAGCAGCTTGCTAATGGGGATCTGCCGGGCCACCAGCGCCTGGCTCTTCTCGTAGAGATGCAGGATGACCTTCATCATCTTCAGCTGCTTCTCCAGGCTGACATAGGTATCCTGGTCATGGAAGAAGTTCTGCTGCAGGAAGCCCACACGAATGACACGGGCGATCTCGATGACCAGTTTCTGGTCGTCGGGCAGCACGTCGGAGCCGATCAGCTTGACGATTTCCATCAGGCTGGTCTCCTGCAGCAGCAGGCTTGCGATCTGCTCGCGGCAGGACAGAAAATCCGGGCCCACATTGTCGTAGTACCAGGGGGCCAGGTCGGTGATGTACTCGGTGTAGCTGGTGTTCCAGTTGATGGCCGGGTAGTGGCGGGCGTAAGCCAGAGCCTTGTCCAGCGCCCAGAAGCAGCGGGTAAAACGCTTGGTGTTCTGGGTGACAGGCTCGGAGAAGTCAGCGCCCGGAGGGCTGACGGCGCCGATAACGGTAACGGAGCCCTCTTCCCCGTTCAGGGCGCGCACATAGCCGGCGCGCTCGTAGAACTCGGCCAGACGGCTGGGCAGATAAGCGGGATAGCCTTCGTCGGCGGGCATCTCTTCCAGACGGCCGCTGATCTCGCGCAGAGCCTCGGCCCAGCGGCTGGTGGAGTCGGCCATCATGGCGGTGTGGTAGCCCATGTCGCGGTAGTACTCCGCCAGGGTGATGCCGGTGTAGATGGACGCCTCACGGGCGGCCACGGGCATGTTGGAGGTATTGGCGATCAGCACCGTGCGGTCGGTCAGAGGCCGGCCGGTCTTGGGGTCGATCAGTTCGCCGAACTCGGTCAGCGCCTGGGTCATCTCGTTGCCGCGCTCGCCGCAGCCAACGTAGATGATGATGTCGGCGTCGCACCATTTTGCCAGCTGGTGCTGGGTCATGGTCTTGCCAGTGCCGAAACCGCCCGGGATAGCGGCAGCGCCACCCTTGGCGATGGGGAACATGGTATCCACCACGCGCATGCCGGTGATCAGCGGGCGCTGGGCGGGCATGCGGGCCTGCACGGGACGGGGACGGCGGATGGGCCATTTCTGGCACAGGGTCAGTTCCCTCTCGTTGCCGTTCTTATCGGTGATGCGCACAACGGTGTCGTTCACGGTGTAGCTGCCGTTCTCCGCAACCCAGGTCACGGTGCCTTCCACGCCGGGAGCGGCCATGCACTTGTGCAGGATGACCGGGGTCTCGGGGCAGGTGGCATAGACCTGGCCGGGGACCAGTTTGTCCCCCACCTTCACGGTCACGGTCACGTCCCACTTGGCCTCGGCGTCAAGGCTGGGAATGTTGCAGCCGCGGGCAATGAAGGGGCCGCTGGATTTTTCCAGTGCGGGCAGCGGCCGCTGGATGCCGTCGTAGATGTTGCGCAGAATGCCGGGGCCCAGCGTAACACACAGGGGGCCGCCGGTGGTGGTCACGGGCTCACCGGGCGCAAGGCCGCTGGTCTCCTCGTAGACCTGGATGGTGGTGAGGTTTTCGTCCATACGGATGACCTCACCCACCAGATGGTCGTTGCCGACATGGACCATTTCCATCATGGAAAGGTCAGTCTTGCCTTTGATGGTGACCACCGGGCCGTTGATGCTGTAGATGAGATTTTGAGCCAATTCGGTTCACCTCGGTTTTCGAAATTAAAGGGCGATGGACATACCGGAATTCTGCAGGAACCAATCCTTCTGGGCTTCCAGCTTCATATCCAGCGTGTCATCCGCCTCCACCGCGCCGCTCTTGGCGCGCAGGCCGCCCAGACGGATGGTGGCGTCGGCGGTCACCTCGCAGCCAGCAGGAAGCACTGCTTTCGCGGCCTCCACGTCCTGCGGGCGGGCGTAGAATTCAGCCTTGTCCGCGTGGAGCAGCTGTAAAAGGGCCTCGGCGCTCTTTTTCAGATAGTCGGCATACTCCGGCTTTGCGGTAAAGGCGGCAAGTTTTTCTTCGCAGGCGTCGAACACCTTCTGGGAAATCTCGCTGCGGCGGGCGGCCAGCTCGGCGCCGGTCTCCACCACACTGTGAGACAGCTTGCGGTTGGTCTCCTCCTGCAGGCGGACCTTTTCATAGTCCCCCATCTGCCCCGCTTTGGCGGCGGCGGCGGTCTTTACCTTCTCCAGCTCTGCGGCGATCTCCTCGTCGATGGCCTGGATGATGGCGGTGCGGCGCTTTTCGCCGTCCCGCTGGATGGCCTGCATGAATTTTGCCGCGCGCTCGTTTTCTTCAATCATTTGCTGCACCTCAAATCTTAACGCCGATGGCTTCACGCACATAGCGGGTGATGCGGTCTCGGCCAAGGGCCGAACCGTGCCGGTCCGGGATGGCCAGCACCAGCGGGCCCTCCTGGTCCTTCTTCGCGTCGTTGACGATCTCGGTGAAATCGTCGGCGATCTTTTCCGTCACCAGGATCATGCCGATGTCCGGCTGCGAAAGGGCCAGTTCAAAGGCGTTGGTCACTTCCTCGGCGGTGTGGGCCACCACGCCTTCAATGCCCGCCAGCCGCATGCCGGTCTGGGTGTCGGTGTTGTCGCTGATCAGAAAGAAACGCATTGCTGCGCCTCCTTTATACCAGTTTGTTCAGGATCAGGATGGAGATAACGACGCCGTACAGAGCGATGGACTCGCCCAGAGCCACGAAGATCAGGCTCTTACCGAAGCTCTTGGGATCCTCGGAGGCGGCGGCGATAGCGGCAGGAGCGCCGGCGGCCACGGCCATACCACCGCCGATGCCGGCAAGACCGGTGACCAGAGCGGCAGCGATCAGGCCCAGGCCCATGCTCTCGTTGCTGGCAGCGCGCTCGGCAGCGGTCATAACAGCGGTGGCGGTCTCGCCCTCAGCGCTTACAGCAAAGGCAAAGCAGGCGGCCAGCAGCAGAACCACCACGAAGGCGGTGATATTCAGGCTCAGGGTGCGCTTGACAGGCATGCCCTTGGCAGACTGACGGGCCAGGTAGGCAGCGAAGCCCATGAGCAGGCTCAGGGGCAGAACGATCAGGCAGATGGTCAGGAAAGTATTCATGGTTAAATCCTCCAAATCAATTTAATGTCTTGTATTGAAAACAGGGTGCCGGGCCGGAAGGCTCCGGCGTCCTGTTCTGGCAATGGGAAAAACTCACTCGGCCTTGTCGGTCAGGCTCACACCCTTGAAGGGATGTCCGCCGCCCTCGTAGCAGCGGCTGAACATCTCGTAGAACTCAAGACGCAGGCCCTGGATACCGGAGAGCAGGCCTTCCAGCGCGATGATAAGGGCGTTGCCCAAAATCACAACGATGGGGTTGACCGGGTCGCCAGCCAGGCTGAAGATGGCCATCATCATGGCCGCGTGGACAAAGACGAAAGCGCCCACACGCAGGAAGGAAACGGTGTTGCTGAAATAGCTCAGCACATACTCCAGCAGCTCGAAGATGTTCTGCATGCAGTAGTCCGCCCAGCTTTCGGGTTTCCAGTTGGGATGACGGTCCACAAGGCCGATCAGGATCTCCTTGAAGAACAGCAGCACCAGACCGCCGCCGATCAGGGCAAAAGCCACCCCGGAAGGCAGGAAATGGGGACCGCTCATGAAGTCGCTGACGAAGGACACGCCGCCGCAGTAGACCAGAATGCCCACCAGGCCGTTGTTGGAGAAGATCGCCTCGCCCCACTGGCCTTTGCGCACAGCGGCGATGATGTGCAGCACCATAGCGGCCAGAACCAGCGCCACGCCGATGAAGATGGCGCAGACCAGAATGGGGTTGATGGCGGCGGTGTCAAGCACCGAATGGGGTGTACCGGGCCAGTTACTGATGGGCTTGCCGGACATACCAAGCATCTCATACACCGGATTCAGCGCTTCTTCGAAGCCGAACACGGAGCCGAACATGAAGCCGAACACCATGCTGGAGATACCGCAGGGAACGATGAGCCGGGCAAGGGCCATCTTCTTCCATTTCCACAGGATGAAGCCGCCCACGGCCAGCACAGCGCCCTGGCCCAAATCGCCGAACATGATGCCGAACAGCACCGTGAAGGTGATGGCCACAAAGGCGGTGATATCCATCTCACCATAGCTGGGCAGGCCGTACATGTCCACAAAGAACTCGAAAGGTTTGACGAACCAGGGGTTCTTCAGCTTGGTGGGCGGGGTCGCATTCTCCACCTCTTCCGGGTCGGAGATGGTCACCCGCATATGGCGGATCTGCTTGACCTTCTCGGCAAAAGCATCCGCCTGCGCGGCGGGCACCCAGCCCACCAGGAAGAAGTAGTTGTCGCGGTAAGCAGCGTAGTGGCGAAGGTCAAAGGCTTCCTCATGCCACTTCAGCTGCTGGTAGATCTCGCTGCAGGTCTCTTTCTGCTCGGCCCAGCAGCGGGTGATCTCGGCTTCTTTCTCCTCAATCTTCTTCTGGCAGTCGGCGATCTCATCGCTCAGCTGCTTTACGATGGACTCGGGGGTACCGGAAGCTTCAGGCAGATGCAGACGCTCGAAGAACAGAGTGGCGAAGATGCCGTCGATCTCGTCGGCATTCTGCAGCGGCGTAAAATAAATGCCCCAGTAACCGCCCTTGTCCTCACTGCAGGTGACGAACAGAACATGGGGGTTTTCAGCATACGCCACCATCATGCGGGCGTAGCTGGCCTTGGGCAGAAAGCCGAAACGCACCTTGATGTACTCGCCCTTGATGATCTCGTCAAAGGGCATATCCAGGCCGGTAAAGTGGCTGAACTGGGCTTTCTTTTCTTCCAGTTCGCTCTTTTCCTTTTCCAGCTCCGCTTTCTCGGTCTGCATGCGGGCCAGGCTCTCGGCGAGCTCTTCGATTTTTTCCTTGTCGTCCGGCTGGATGTCGCGGGCGGTCTGGGCGCTCAACGCCGGAGCGCTCTCCCCCACCAGCTGGAACAGTTCCTCCATCTTCTGCACATGGGCGGTATAGGGGTTGTCCTCGCTGAGGGTGATGTAACCCAGGGAGCCGGACATGTGCTGGATCGCCGGTTCCGGATGGAAGTTGCCGTCCAGACAGCAGTTGTAGATGACGCTGTCCAGATTTTTGAGCAGGCCGTCCACCCGCACCAGTTTCATTTTTTCAATGGCCAATGTATCCTCATCATCCTTTCGGGTCATACCGACCTTCGGTCGTGGCCGCTGATTCAGCGGCCTTCATCACTGCTCGGGATTCTCCTGTTTCCAGCGGCGCATGGGCATCGTCATGTCCTGGGCAAGATTCAACCCGCCCACGCCGGAACATGCATCGGTGAAAGCCGGGATATCCGGCTGCGCCACCCACACACAGTAGAAGAAGTGTTCGCCCCGCACCGCCGCACAGCGGCGCAGTTCAAACAGCCGGGCAAGACTGCAGACCGAAGCATAGATGCCGGCGACCTTCCATTTTTCCTCGTTCCAAAGCCGGGCCATCTGCCCGTTTACCTCGGCGATCTCGCTGTTCAAAAGTTCGATGTTCTTTTGCAGGTTCGCCACGATCTGCTCGGGAGTGCCCGCCGCACCGGGCAGGCGGACACGCTCGAAAAACGCCTCGGAGAAGATGCCGTCCACACGAGCCGCGTCCTTCTTCGGTGCAAAGTAGACGCCCCAGAGGGCCTTGTCGTCCTCGCTGCAGGGGACGAACAGGATGTAGGGGTCGGAACTGAAATCCTTCTGAAGCATCGCATACCCACGCTTGGGCAGGCGGCCGAAGCGGATCTTCACATACTCGCACTGCTGGGTCAGTTCCACCGGCACATCCAGAGAGGAAAAGTGCGCGAAGGACTCGGCACCCTTTGTGCAAATCTCCAGCTGTTTTTCCATTAGTTCCCGATCCTTGCGGTGAGTCTCCAGACGCTCGTTCAGGTCGGCGAGATAGTCCCGCGTTCCCTGAGCGCGGCCGTCTGCGAGAGTAGGTTCCACCACCGGGATCTCAAACTCTTTGGCCAGAGCCTCGATCTGCTCCACCATCGGGCCCCAGGGATTGTCCTCGTTCAGCGCGGCGTAGCCCGCGGAGGCGCTCATGTGGTCCAGCGCCCGGGCGGGATGCACCCGCTTGCCGTCCACGCAGCAGCCCTCGATGAATGCGTCCAGCTTTTCCAGGGGACCGTCCACCCAGACAAGCTGCATTTTGGGGTCAAAAAACATTGCGGCACCCCCTTAATCGCCCACGCCTACCAGCAGGGTGGCGATATCGTCCGGGGCAAGGCCATAGCGCACGCCCTCGATGATGTGCACGATGTTGGTAAGCTCGTTTTCAGCCAAAAAGATGTAGCAGAACAGCACCACGCTGGGGTTAGTGGAAAAGCGCAGCTTTTTCAGATGCCAGCGATAGTCGATCTTGCGCACGCCCTCTTCGATATAGTCGAAGCTCGCGCCGTAGAATTCGGAAGCATAAGGCGTGTTCACCAACCGGTGGATCACATCCTGGGCGTCCTGGGCGTCCATGAGGTTTTCCAGCTGACGCGGCGTCATGTTGGAAACGCTCAGGCTCACCCGCTTGCGGATAAACGCCTGGTCGGCCCGAAGCACGCTCTTCAGGCGGTAGATATCTGCGATGGCCCGCAGATCGCTCTGACGGCGCAGTAGATACAGCATCTCTTCCTTGCTCTTGCCCGACAACTTGGTAGAAGCGATCTGTTCCACCTGGGTGTTGACGAAGCTGTCCAGCGCTGCTTCCAGTTCCAGCAGACCGCTGTTTTCCAGCGCGAAGTCAGGATCGTCTGCAAAGGGGCGCAGCACCTTTGCGTAAGGCGTGCCTTCCAGCGCCAGCACCAGCATTTTGAAGCTGGTGGCAATGGACATGGCGTTGAGGTTCAGGCAGGAATGCTTTTTGATGAAGTCCGGCATGGTGTAAATGGACACATCCCCATCCGGCGCATGAAGTTCCTGCAGACGGGTGGTGATGGCCTGTACCTCGCTGCGGATGATAAAGTAACGATAGAAGTCGTGGCCGATGTTCATCTCATACCGGCACAGGGAGGCGTACTGCTCAAACAGATTGAGCCGTAAAAGTGTCTCCAGGTGAGCACGATGGGTGGTGGCCGGGTTCGCCGCCTGCAGCGCCTCGGAATAGGCGGTGCGGGTCTTGAGGTAGCTGATCAGGTCCGGCAAGTCGCGGCAGTTCAGCAGTTCCTGATAGTTTCGTGCGGTGAGCCGGCGGCCGTACATCGCCCGCGCCTTTGCCAAAATGGCGTTAGACGCCTGGGTGTTGCCCATGTCACTGCCCCCCGCCCAACACTCGGGTCAGAATGGTATCGACCCAGGCGTCCTGATTTTTTTCAAGCTGCTGGTCCAGCTGGTCCAGGATCTGCTGCTTGCGCTTGGCCTGGGCGGCAAGCTCGCCTTCAGCGCGCTCTTTCTCCGCCTGCGCGAATGCGTCCACGTCGCGACGCATATCCTCCATCGCCTGCTCCTCCAGCTGCTTTTCCTTCGCAGCCTTGTCGGCCTGTGCTTTTTGGCGATACTCCTCGGTGGCCTGGGTGCGTACCCGCTCCTCCTCGTCGATCTTTAAAATGGCGCGCAGCAATTCATTGGTGCCATTCATTGCAAAACATCTCCTTCCAAAAAACGCAGGGTGATTGCCTGCCAGAGCAAATTTCGGTTTGGCACCGCAGCTCTTTAATGCTTATTATATAAGTAAACGGAAGCCAAATCAGCTTCATTATAAACCTATTTCAGAGGTGAAACAAGAGATTTGAATTTTTTCGTCAAGTTACACATTTCCCATTTCTTTTTAATTTTCCTCTTGACAAGGTACATAGCGTTTGATATAATAGCGAAGCAGCCTTGAAACGGCAGCACCAATATGGGGGTATAGCTCAGCTGGGAGAGCGCTTGAATGGCATTCAAGAGGTCAGCGGTTCGATCCCGCTTATCTCCACCAAACAAAAATCCGAACCTTGGAAGAGGTTCGGATTTTTTGTTGCCACCAGCAATAAAGAAAGCCCGGGCACTCGCTGCTGTGCGAATGTCCGGGCTTTTTGTCGATTCAGCGGCTGCGCTCTTTCATCGCGCGGTCGATGTCCCGCTGGGCGGCACGTTTTGCCGCAGTCTCACGCTTATCGTATAGCTTTTTGCCCTTGCACAGGCCCAGCTCCAGCTTCACACGGCCATGCTTGAAATAAAGGGCCAGCGGAACCAGAGTGTACCCCTGCAATTTCACTTCCTGTGCCAGCTTGCGGATCTCATTTTTATGAGCCAGCAGCCTGCGGGCGCGCAGAGGATCGCGGTTGAAGATGTTTCCTTTTTCGTAAGGGCTGATGTGCATTCCCCGCACATACAGCTCGCCATCCTCTACATCGCACCAGGAATCTTTCAGGTTCACCTGCCCCATACGCAGGCTTTTCACCTCAGTGCCCACCAGTTCAATGCCGGTCTCAAGGCTTTCCACCACAAAATATTCATGGCGGGCCTGCCGGTTCAGGGCAATGGTTTTGGTTTTCACTTGCTCGGGCATCTGTGTTTTCTCCTTTGCCTGAACGGGCATGTTTAGCAGTGTAACGGAATTTTGCTTTACAGTTCTCCCCTGCCGCTCAGAGCCTTGAACAGTGTGGTCTCATCGGCGTATTCCAGGCTGGAACCAACCGGCAGACCGTAGGCCAGCCGCGTCGTCTTGATGCCCAGAGGCTTGATGAGTTTTGCCAGATACATAGCCGTAGCTTCCCCTTCCACCGTGGGGTTGGTGGCCATGATGACTTCCTTCACGGTGCCGTCGGTGAGGCGGGCCAGCAGTTCCTTGACGCACAGCTGGTCGGCGCCGATGCCGTCCATTGGGCTGATGAGGCCGTGGAGCACGTGATACAGGCCGTTGTACTCCCGGGTGCGCTCGAACGCAGTGATATCCCGGGGGCTTTCCACCACACAAATAACGCTGGTGTCCCGCTTGGGCGAAGAGCAGATGCGGCACACCTCGTTTTCGGTGTAATCCTGGCAGATGCGGCAGCGGTGCAGTTTGGTGTGCGCCTCTTCAATGGCGCGGGCCAGCTCCATGGCTTCGGCGGCAGGCATGCTGAGCACCTGATATGCCATGCGCGTTGCGCCTTTGCGCCCCACGCCCGGGAACTTGGAAAACTGCTCCACCAGCCGCTCCAGAGGCGCCGCGTTGTATCCCATGGTCGCTCCCCCTTACAGGCCGGGGAAGTTCGCCCCGCCGGTGATCTTCTGCATGGCGGCCTCGGCGTCCTCGTCCACCTTGCGCACCGCCTCGTTCACCGCAGCGGCGACCATATCTTCCAGCATCTCGATGTCATCGGGATCGGCCAGCTCGGGCTTGATGTGGATGGCAGTGACCTGGTGTTTGCCGGTCATAGTGACCTCCACCATGCCGTCGGAGACGCTGACGGTGTACTCGGTGTTCTCCAGCTCCTCCTGCTTGGTCTTCATGTCTTCCTGCATTTTCTGGGCCTGGCGCATCAGCGCGTTCACGTCGGGTTTGCCGTAGCCCTGGGGCAGTCTTGCTTTCATGGGGATCTTCTCCTTTATCTGTTCTATTCTTATTCTTTGTCCTTGTATACCACATCTACACCGTGGTTTTCAAGATCTTTCAGTGCCTGCTCCACCGTGGGGTGTTCGGCCGCCTGTTCCGCGGGCGGCGTGTAGGGGCCGATACCGCAGGCAAGGCCGCTCACTTCCTGAATGATGGCCTTGAGCAAGGCCTGGGAATCCTTGTTCTGGCGGATAAACTCCCGGAAAATGTCGCCGCCGTCAATAAGCACCCGCCGCCCGTCGTAATAGGCTTTGGAGCCC
Organism: Candidatus Allofournierella merdipullorum; assembly: GCF_048426865.1. NCBI lineage: Bacteria > Bacillati > Bacillota > Clostridia > Eubacteriales > Oscillospiraceae > Allofournierella > Candidatus Allofournierella merdipullorum. Next base: position 34,071 of record NZ_DBFNWJ010000026.1, on the reverse strand, counting down.
TTGAGGTAGGCGGGCAGCATGTGATCCCGCTTTTTGAGCACCTCCAGCACCTGCGGCCAGGCGTCAAAGGGCTGAGGCGGGCCGGAAACAGCGGGCTTTGCCGCCGCAGGGCGCGCCGGGCGGGGTTTCGGCTCCGGCACCGGCTGTTCCTCCATCGGCTGGCCTTCCCAGGGCAGCGGCTCAGGGGCTGGCTCTTCCTGGACTACAGGGGCCGGCGAAGGCGCAGTCTGGGCCGGGGCCGGGGTCTGCGTCGGCGCGGCAGGCTGCCATGCGGAAGATGGTGCTGCGGGCGCGGCCGCAAAGGGCGCGGGCTGGCGGGTCTGAGGCGCAGCTGCCTGCACCTGAACGGCCACAGGCTCCGCGACCGGCCGGGAAATGGCGAAGAGCGCCAGTTCCAGCTCGATGCGCGGGTCTGTTCCGCGGCTCATCTTTTCCATGGCTTCGCCCAACTGACGAATGGCCCGCACACTGCTCTGCTGGGAAGTTCCCTCCCCTTTTTGCAGATAGAGCGCCTCTTCTTCGGGAGGCACGCCTGCCAGCAGGTTTTTGCCGCCGGGCAGCGCGGCCAGCATGAGATTGCGGTAGTGGGCGATCAGCTCCTCGCACAGCCGTTTCATGTCCACCGACTGCTGCCGCAGCTTTGCCACCTGCTCCAGCGCCGCCGCGGCGTCTCCGCCCGCAAGCGCATCGCTGATGGCGAAGAGATAACTCCGGTCTGTGACGCCGGCCATCCGTCGCACCAGCGCCTCGTCGATGGCCTCGCCCACACCGGCGCAGGTATCCAGAATGGAGAGCGCGTCGCGGAGCGCGCCGTCCGCCAGACGGGCGATGAGCTGCGCCGCCGCCTCGTCCAGTTCCAGGCCCTCCTCTTTCGCCACCTGCCGCACCCGGCCCGCGATGTCCTCCGGGCGGATGCGCCCGAAATCATAGCGCTGGCAGCGGGAAAGGATGGTAGCGGGCACCTTGTGGATCTCGGTGGTGGCCAGGATGAACACCACATGCGAAGGCGGCTCTTCCATGATCTTCAGCAGCGCATTGAACGCCGGTGTAGAGAGCATGTGCACCTCGTCGATGATGTACACCTTATAGGTGCAAACGCTGGGCGTATAGGCCGTTTCATCCCGCAGGTCGCGGATATTGTCTACGCCGTTGTTGGAGGCGGCGTCGATCTCCACCACGTCCAGGATGGAGCCATCGTCGATGCCCCGGCACACCTCGCACTCGCCGCAGGGGTCGCCGCTCTCGTTGTGGGGGCAGTTGATCGCCTTGGCGAAGATTTTGGCGCAGGTGGTCTTGCCGGTGCCGCGGGTGCCGGTGAACAGATAGGCATGGCCCACACGGTGGGCTGCGATCTGGTTTTGCAGCGCGGCCACGATGTTCTGCTGACCCACCACGTCCTCAAAGCGGCTGGGCCGCCATTTGCGGTACAATGCCCGGTACACGCCGGCACCCCCTTTGGAAAATACTACAAAAAACGGACAGGCCCGCAGAGGAATGCTCCCCCGCCTTTACGCCGCTCGGCATACGGATGCAGACTGACTGCGGCGCACGCGGCAGACCACTTAATGCTGCTCGGTTCCCCGCCTGACATGGTTCATGGCGCCTCGTCGCGCAGGGCCCGCATCCGTATGCCGAACAGCGCACGGTTTTGGCTCTGTCCGAACAGATATATTATACACAAAACTTTCGGCAAATGCAACCTTCCAGAATAAAAACAGCCCGCCTCTTCGGACGGGCTGTTTTTTGCTCTGAAAAAGCTTATTTGACGATCTCGCCCTCGCTGGCGCCGCCGCAGGCGTTGGACTCGTCGGTGTCGATGTGCATGGCGGTGGCGAACTTCTCGCTCACGCGGATGACCACGTCGTCAAACACCAGCTTACGGCCTTCGCTGCCGCAGGCGACCTTGACGATCTCCTTGTCGGCCACGCCCAGCTTCTCGGCGTCCTCAGGGGTGACGTGGATGTGGCGCTTGGCCACGATGACGCCCTCCTTCAGCTCCACCTCACCGCAGGGGCCCACCAGCTTGCAGCCGGCGGAACCGGCGGTGTCGCCGGACTCGCGCACGGGAGCAGAGATGCCGATGGAGCGGGCGTCGGTGGCAGACAGCTCCACCTGATCGGCGCCGCGGCAGGGACCGAGGATGGACACATTGGCCAGCTCACGCTTGGGGCCCACCACAGTGACGCGCTCGTTGGAGGCGTACTGGCCGGGCTGGCTCAGGGGCTTCTTAACGGTCAGCTCATAGCCCGCGCCGAACAGGGTCTCCAGGGTCTCCTTGCAGACGTGCACATGACGGGCAGAGGTCTCAACCAAAAATTTCATTGTGATATTTCCTCCCTTTATGCAGCGCTGAGCCGATAAAGCGGCGCAGCGTTTCCATTTACCGTATCTATTTTAGCACGCACATTAAAAAGTTCAAGACAAAACCCCGCATTTTGTGATATAATAAGCGCAAATGTGCAAGGCCGGCGCATTTTTTTGCACACGGCCGGAAAGGAATCACCACCGATGGATTTTGAACAGCTCAAACAGGAGTGTCTGGCCTGCCGCAAGTGCGGCCTGTGTGAGACCCGCACCAACGTGGTGTTCGGCACCGGCCCCAAAACGGCGGAAGTGCTGCTCATCGGCGAAGGCCCCGGCAAAAACGAGGACGAACAGGGTCTGCCCTTTGTGGGCCGCAGCGGCAAGCTGTTGGACCAGTATCTCACCGCAGTGGATCTGGCGCGGGACAAAAACGTGTTCATCGCCAACATCGTCAAGTGCCGCCCGCCGGAAAACCGCGATCCTCTGCCTGAGGAATGGGACGCCTGCCTGCCCTGGCTGCGGGAGCAGTTCCGCATCATCCGCCCGAAGATCGTTGTATGTCTGGGCCGTATCGCTGCCCAGCGGCTCATCCGCCCGGACATTTCGGTGACCAAGGAACACGGTGTATTCGAAGAGAAGAACGGCGTTTGGTTCATGGCCACCCTGCACCCTGCCGCCCTGCTGCGCAATCCCAGCCAGAAGCCAATGGCCTTTGGCGATTTTGTTGCCCTGCGGGAAAAGATCAACGAAGTGTGCGACCACACCTATTAAGAACAGGAAAAGGCCCGGAGACGTTCTCCGGGCCTTCTTTTTTACGCGAACCACTCCACCGCGCGGCGGGCAGAGAAGTTTTCCTCCAACCAGGCCTTCGTCTGGCTGGTGTCGAACTGCCAGGCATACGTCGGGCAGGAAAAACGGCACACAAGGCAGTTGACGCATTTTGTGCTGTCCACTTCCAGCAGTTCGTTCAGCGCTCCGGCAGGGCAGGCACGCACACAGCGCCCGCAATGGTTGCAGCGGTCCTTGTCCCGGCTGCGCCCAATGGGGTGCAGGGGTTTGCGGGGTGCGTCCGCATCGCCGGGCAGGGCGGCGGGGCGCAGGGGCACATTTTCGCAGGCGGCCAGCACCTTTTGGGCAAAGGTTGCAAAGGCGGGCATGTCCTCTTCGTCGGGCCGGCCCGCGCCCAGGGACGGCGCAAACACATGGGGCGTGATGGGGGCGATGCCACCCACGCAGACAAAGCCCTGCTCGGTCATCTGCCGCGCGGCAGCCGCCAGCGCGTTTTCATAGTCTCGGTTGCCGTAGGCCGCCAGAATGACGCAGGGGCCGCCCTGGCCGCGGAGCTGGCTGAAAAGGCCCTCCACCCGGGGACCGAAGCCGCCGTACACCGGCAATGCTAGCACCAGAAGCTCATCCTTTGCCACAGGGATAGCCGTGGGCAGCTTTGCGGGCGGGCAGGTGCAGTCGATGTACTCCATCGGCAGTCCGAACTGCTCGCACAGAAGCATTGCGGCGCGTTTTGTGCCGCCGGAGGGGCTGAAATATGCCGCTTTGATGGCTTTGACGGGGCTCATTTCCGGTCACTTTCCTTTGTTTTGGTTTTCCATGATTATAACGCCCGGCGCGCCCCTTCGTCAACGCCGCGAGTCAGCCCAGCCCCTCCACAAAGGCCCGCAGCATGGCAAGGCCCACCGGACCGCTTTTCTCCGGGTGGAACTGAAATCCTGTCACATTCCCCCGCTGCACCGCAGCGCAAACGGTATGGCCGCCGTATTCCACCGTGGCGGCACAGTCCTCCCTGCGGTGGGGCAGCGCCTGAAAGCTGTGGACAAAATAAACCTCATCGCCGTTTTTCGTGTTTTTGAAAAGGCCTTGCTCCGCACCGGGGGCAAGGGTCAGGGCGCTCCAGCCAATGTGAGGCACCTTCAGCGGTGAGCCGTCCGCCGTTTGGGGCGGCAGTGGTTTCACCGTGCCTTCCACAAGGCCCAGGCCCTTGTTGAAGCCGCCCTCGGTGCTGGAATCCAGCAGCATCTGCATGCCAAGGCAGATGCCCAGCAGCGGCGTTCCCTCCCCTGCCTTTTGCAGAAGCGGCTCTACCAGATGCTGGCGGTGCAGCTGTGCCATGCCGTCGGCAAAGGCGCCCACGCCGGGCAGCACCAGCGCCTTGGAACGCAGAATCTCCCCCGGTTCGGCGGCAAAGCGCACATCCGCGCCGCAATGTTCCAGCGCACGGCGCACACTCAAAAGATTGCTGCGCCCGTAATCCACCACTGTCACCATCGGCCTCATCGTCTCACCTCCACGCCCAAGGCCCGCACTTCTTCTTTCAGCGCGGGCACGTCAGTCTTGCCGTAGTGCAGGATGCTGCCCACCGCCACCGCGTCGGCTCCTCCCTTTGCCGCGGCGGCCACGTCTTCGGCGCAGGAAGCGCCTCCGGCGGCGATGACCGGCACATCCACCAGCCTCGCCACCGCGGCGATCAGCTCCTGGTCCATTCCCTTTTGAAAGCCCTCCTTGTCCACGCTGGAGAGGAGTATCTCCCCCGCGCCGAGAGCCACCGCCTGTTTTACCCATTCCAGAACGTCCCGGCCGGAGTGCTCCCGGCCGTTGTCGTAATAGGCCTCCCAACCGGCAGCGGGGCGGGCCGGATCCCGGCGCTTGGCCTGGATGCTGAGCACCATGCACTGACTGCCAAAGGCGCGGGCGATCTCGGTGATGAGCGCCGGGCGGCGCAGGGCGGCGGTGTTCACGGCCGCCTTGTCCGCGCCGCTTTTCAACACAGCGCCCACATCCTCCACACTGCGAAGGCCGCCGCCCGCCGTGATGGGGATGAACACGTCGGCGGTGGTGCGCTCCAGGATATTACCCAGATTGTTCCGCTCATAGAGGCTGGCCACCGTGTCCAGATACAGGATCTCGTCGATGCACTGCTCATAGTAACGACGGGCGAAGTCGTGAGGGTCCCCCAGCTTGCGCAGGCCTTCGTACTGGATGCCCTTCACCAGAAAGTCGTCCTTCACATCCAGGCGGGCGATGAGGCGTATTTTTCGGTTCATGCCTGCCCCTCCTTCCGGGGCGCGCCGTAGTCGCAAAGGCTCTCCCCATCAAAGGGCGTGTGGCGCAGGCTCCAGCGGCCATTCTCATACTGCCACAGATGGGGCGAGCGGAAACGGTCCGCCAGATGCATGAAGTAATCCAGGTCCATTTCCGGCTGCTCGAAGCAGTCGGCGGCAGCGCCGAAGTGCTTTTTATCGATGGAGATGTACTGGAAGAAATCCTGGGCAAAGCGCATTGGGAACTCGCCGTCGAACTTTTTGCAGAGGGCCACGCCCTCCTCTCGGGTGATCTCGTGGTTGCGGATCTCCTGGGCCGCGTCGTAGGTGCAGCGGCCGATGCCGTATTTGATATAGGTGGTGTAGTAGAAGAAGTCGTCCACCTTGTCGTCGATGGAGTTGTATTTGGAATAGGTGCCCGCCGTGCGCTCGGGGCTGGGCACAAAGCCGCCGTGCTCCACGCTGTAATAGTAAGCGCCTTGGGGATGCCACTTTTCGTAGTAGCCCATGTAGTGCACCTGGATGTGGTTCTTCTCCACGTCGGAGGTGTCGCTGGGCAGATAGATGGCCAGGTCCGCCTTGTCCACCTTGAAGTCCTCTTCCAGCTGGCGCAGGGACACACCGCCCAGATAAATGTGGTCGAAATCGTTGGTGGCGAAAAAGTGCTCGTCCCGCAATGCGCTGTCATTGTCGGCGATGGGATTGCCGAACTCGGCCTCGTTCTCGCCGTAGAACACCAGCGGGATGCCGAACTTGGCGGCCATTTTTGGGGCCAGCTGCTTCTGACCCAGGATGAAGGGCTGGAAGGGGTGGAACAGATTCTCGGTGGCAAGGCGGGTGAGCAGCCGGTGAGTCAGACCGTTGGGGGTGCACAGATAGTTGTCGAACCCCGCGTGGATCCACGCCTCGAAGTTCTGCCAGCCCCAGGGGGTGTAGATATGGGGCGCCCAGGTGACCGTGAGCGGGTGCATGCTGTACTTGTATTTCAGCAGATGTGCGGCATAGAAGCTGTCCTTGCCGCCGCTGCCCGGCACAAGGCAGTCGTAACTGCCGTCGGTCTTGCGGTAGCGGTCACACAGTTCCCGCAGCTGACGCTCCCGGTCGGCCCAGTCAATTTTGCCTTCCTTGTTATGGCAGGCGTGGCAGGCGTCACAGACCCCGTCCTCCTGGATGACCATGGTCTTCTTCTTGGAATGGATGGTGTGCTCGAACTCATAGCAGCTGTTGGGCTTCTGGTCGGTCATCACGCACTCTTTGCAATACTGCACATCCTGGGGCAGGCCAAAGAAAGTTTCCCGCTTTTCGGGCGGGATGTCCGGAGCGTATTTGGAATAGTCGATGGGAATATAACGGGGAAGTTTTTCCATGATGAAGGTCCCTTCTTTCTTTTTTCATAACAAAAAGGCAGGGCAAAGGCGCCGTGACGGCAAGAGAAAACACTCCCTTGCCCGGCGGGCGCCTTTGCCCTGCCCTGTGTTGTTTTTTTATGATTCGCCGTAGGTGCGGATGATGGCCTGGGCCGCTTCCCGGCTGGAGATGCGGGCGTCCATTGCCCGCTTTTCGATGAGCCGGTGGGCCTCCTCCTCGGTGAGACCCGCATGCAGCGCCAACAGGCATTTGGCCTGGCAGATGACCCGGGCCTCGTCCAGCCGCTTTGTAAGGCGGCGGTTCTGGTCGATGATTTTCTGCATCCGCTGATGGCCGGCGCGCAGAAGGCGCACCGCGAAGGCCGCCTGCTGGCGGGAGAGGGGCTTTGGCAGCACCAGCACCCCGTATTTTTCCAGCCCTGCGGCGACCTTGTCCGCCTGGGGCGCGGCGCAAAGAAAGATGACGTCCAGGCCGCTTTCCACCGCCTGGATGGCCAGTTCCCTGCCGAACTCGTCCGGCAGCGGGGCGTTGATGACCATCAGACTGCCTCCACCTGCGGTAAAGCTCCGGCGGGCCTCCCCCGCGCTGGTGCAGCACACGGCAGACCCGCCCGCCGCAAACACGCTTTTCAGCGCTTCGTGAGTTTGTTTTTCGCCGACGATCCAAACGCCTGCCATGCCCTTCACCTGCCTTTTCGGGGGAATGTTCCGTCAGATGCGATCAAAATACTGCTGCATTTCGTACTCGTGAGGGTCCTCTGCCCCGGCGCTGGCCGCAGCCAACCGCCGCTTCTGCGCAAGGTAGGAATCCAGCAAACGGGACGGCAGCGTCTGCTGCAAGAAGCGGCTTTCTTCCGCCACTTTCACCGCCTGTGCAAGGCTGGCGGGCAGCGTGGCTGCCACCGGGCCTGCACCGCCGGCCGCAAACAGGTCGCGGTCCGCTGCGGGAGGCAGCGGCAGGCCGTCCCGGATGCCCTCCATGCCGGCTTCCAGCAACAGAGCGGTGACGTAATAAGGGTTACAAGCCGGGTCCGGGCTACGCAGCTCCATGCGGCAATCCGCACCGGTGGCGGCCGGCACCCGCACCAGCGAGGAGCGGTTCTGGCAGGACCAGCTCACCGTGCCCGGCGCTTCGCAGCAGCCCAGCCGCTGATAAGAACCCGGCAGCGGGTTTGCGAACACCGTCAGCTCCGGCACCCGGCGCAGAATACCCGCCAGGAATGCCGCTGCCACCGGGTCCGGCTGGTCCTTGAAGTTTTCAAAAAGGTTCCGTCCGTCCTTGATGACCGAGAAATTCAGATGCAAGCCGCTGCCGCTCTTGCCGGGCAAAGGCTTGGGCAGGAAAGACGCAAACAGGCCGTGCTGCCCTGCGATGGCCTTGACCACCGTATGCACCGTCATCAGATCGTCCGCCGCCTGCAACGGAGACGCACAGCGGAAGTCGATCTCGTTCTGGCCCGGGCCCTGCTCGTGGTGGCTGCGCTCGGGCTGGATGCCCATCTCCTCCAGGGTCAGGCAGATGTTGCGGCGCACATTCTCACCCCGGTCGATGGGCGCCAGGTCAAAGTAGCCGCCCTGGTCGAAGGGGGTGCGGGTGGGCTGGCCGTGTTCGTCGGTCTCAAAGAGGTAAAACTCGCACTCCGGCCCCAGCAGGAAGTGATAGCCTTCCTTTGCCGCCGCCTGCTCGGTGCTGCGCAGCAAAGCCCGCCCGTCCCCCTCAAAGGGGCGGCCGTCCGGGTAGCGCACGTCGCAGAACAACCGCCCCACACAGCCCTCACTGGGCCGCCAGGGCAGCAGGGCGAAGGTGTCCAGGTCCGGCTGAAGGAACAGGTCCGACTCGGCCACGTTGGCAAAGCCGGGAATGGCGGAAGCATCGAACGACACCCCCTGCTCCGCCGCGTGGCGCAGTTGGCTGGACATGATGGCGATGTTTTTCTGCACGCCGAACATATCACAGAACGCCAGACGGATGAACTTGATGTCGTTTTCCTCCACAAAACGGAGAAGCTGGTCAAGGGTGTGGGTCATGGAGATCCCCTCCTTTAAAGCTGTGGAAAATTGCAAAAAGCGCTACGTTGCCCTTGGGGGAGAACGCAGCGCCTTTGCTGTTTCGATCAATGGTATTATACCCGCCCGCGCCTGCCGCGTCAAGATATTTTATTGACAAGCAGAGCGGGGAATGCTATCCTTAGGGTCGAACAACGGCGTTCAAGCCGCCCGCCTTGCGGGCCGGCCTGGATGCCGTTTGTTTATTTTCCGGCCCGCGGGGCAGAAAGGACACAAGCCATGGCTCAGATCATCAACCATTCCTTTGATACCATTCCTAAAAGTTATTTGTTCAGTGAAGTAGCGCGCCGGGTGGCAGCTTTCCGCGCCGCCCATCCGGAAAAGGCGCTCATCCCCATGGGCATCGGCGACGTGACCCGGCCCCTGCGCCGCCCGGTCATCGACGCTCTGATCAAGGCCGCCGAGGAGCAGACCCACGCCGAGAGCTTTCACGGCTACGGCCCCGAGCAGGGCTATGACTTTTTGCGCGAGGCAGTGCTGGGCCACTACGCGGGCTTCGGCGTACATCTGGAAAAAGAGGATGTTTTCATCAGCGACGGCGCTAAAAGCGATTTGGGAAACCTGCCGGACCTGTTTTCGGAAAACTGCGTAGTGCTGCTGCCCGACCCGGTATACCCCGTATACCGGGATTCCAACCTGATGGCAGGTCGAAAAGTCAAATACCTTGACGCCACCCGCGAGAACGGTTTTGCGCCTCTGCCGGACAAGGACACCCACGCCGACCTCATCTATCTGTGCAGCCCCGCAAACCCCACCGGCGCGGCCTACACCAAAGAGCAGCTGAACGTCTGGGTGGACTGGGCCCTAGCCAATGACGCGGTCATCCTCTACGACGCGGCTTACGAGTGTTTCATCCGGGACGACCTGCCCCACAGCATCTATGAAGTAGAGGGCGCTGAAAAGTGCGCCATTGAAGTGTGCAGTCTGAGCAAGACTGCCGGCTTCACCGGCATGCGCTGTGGTTATACTGTGGTGCCCCACGGCCTTGTTCGTGAGGGGCAGAACCTGCATGATCTGTGGCTGCGCCGCCAATGCACCAAGATGAACGGCGTGGCCTATCCCATCCAGCGTGCCGCCGAAGCGGTGTTCACCCCCGAGGGCATGGCCGCCTGCAAAGAGGACATTGCCGCCTACCTGCGGGCCGCGGCCATCGTGGCCGAAGCTCTGGACGAACTGGGCGTCTGGTACTGCGGCGGCAAGAATTCCCCCTATATCTGGATGGAGTGCCCCAAGGGACTGGACTCCTGGCAGTTCTTCGACGCCCTTTTGGAAAACGCCGGCATCATCGGCACACCTGGCAGCGGCTTTGGCGAAAACGGCGAGGGTTATTTCCGCCTGTCGGCCTTCTCGGGCGAAGAAAACGCCCGTGCCGCCATGGAGCGCCTGCGCGCCTGGCTGAAAGGCTGATATGCTTTACAGATACAACAAGCGCCCCGAGGAGTATCCCCGGGGCGCTTGTTTTTTTATTTCTGATGATTCAGAGCAGCGGCAACAAAGTCGCGGAAGATGGGCTGAGGTTTGTCCGGCCGGCTCTTGAACTCCGGGTGATACTGCACCCCCACAAAGAAGGGATGTCCGGGCAGTTCCATGGCCTCCACCAGCCGTCCGTCGGGCGAAAGGCCGCTGAACACAACACCCGCCTCACTCAGCGCCGCGCGGAAGTCGTTGCTCACCTCGTAACGGTGGCGGTGGCGTTCGCTGATCATGCTCTGGCCGTAGATGCGATGGAGCAGCGTGCCGGGCTGCACCGCGCAGGGGTAGGCTCCCAGCCGCATGGTGCCGCCCTTGGGCAGGTTGCCCTGCTGGTCGGGCATGAGATCGATGACACAGGCGTCGCCTTCGGGGTCGAACTCACGGGAATTGGCCCCGGGCAGGTTCGCCAGGGTACGGGCGGCGTCGATGACCGCGATCTGCATGCCGAGGCAGATGCCGAAGTAAGGCACTTTGTTCCGGCGGGCCCGATCCGCCGCCAGCACCATACCCTCGATGCCCCGCTTGCCAAATCCGCCGGGCACCAGAACGCCGTCCGCCTTTGCCAGGCGCGCATCCACCGTCTCGGGGGTGAGAGATTCCGAGTCCACCCAGTCCAGAGTTACAGCGGCGTTGTTGGCATATCCCGCGTGGTTCAGTGCCTCCACCACCGAGAGATATGCGTCGTGAAGCTCCACATACTTACCCACGATGGCGATGTTCACCCTCTTCTGCAGGTCATTGATGCGCCGGCAGAGGGCAGACCATTCGGTGAGGTCGGGCTCCTTCGTCTCAAAACCCAGCCGCTTGCAGACCAGATCGTCCAGCCCGGCAGCGTGGAGCATCAGCGGCACCTCGTAAAGGCTGCCCAGGGTGCGGTTTTCAATGACGCAGTCCGGCTCCACATTGCAGAAAGCGGCCAGCTTTTGCAGGATGCCCTCCTCCAGCGGCTCGTCGCACCGGGCGATGATGACGTCCGGCATAATGCCCATGCTCTGCAGCTCCCGCACCGAGTGCTGGGCCGGTTTTGTCTTATGCTCGCCGGAGCACTTGAGCCAGGGCACCAGCACCACATGGAGGAACATGCAGTTCTCCCGCCCTTTTTCCCGGCTGATCTGGCGCAGCGCTTCCAGGAAAGGCTGGCTTTCGATGTCGCCGATGGTGCCGCCGATCTCGGTGATGACCACATCCGCGCCGGTGTAATCCCCCAGACCGTAGACGAACTGCTTGATCTCCCCGGTGATGTGGGGGATGGTCTGCACCGTGCGGCCCAGATACTCCCCTGCCCGCTCCTTGTGCAGCACGTTCCAGTAGACCCGGCCGCTGGTGAGGTTGGAGAGCTTGTTCAGATCCTCATCGATGAACCGCTCATAGTGCCCCAGATCCAGGTCAGTCTCCACGCCGTCCTCCGTGACAAACACTTCACCGTGCTGGTACGGGCTCATGGTGCCTGGGTCCACGTTGATGTAAGGGTCCAGCTTCTGGGCTGCCACTTTGAGGCCCCGCTGCTTGAGCAGCCGGCCAAGGCTGGCCGCGCTGATGCCCTTGCCCAGGCCCGACACCACGCCGCCGGTGACGAAAATATGCTTTGCCATAAAAATCCACCTCTGCTCCCTGCGCTTTTGCAAAAAAAGAGAGGGCGTCCATCACCCCGCCGAAAACGACGGAGCGATGGACGCCCTTGTCCTAACGAAAAGTCATTATAAGCTCGTCTCTGAGGTTTGTCAACGGGAAATCACACAGAAAAGAGCAGAGCGCTGTAATCGGGATAAGGCAGCACACCGGCAGGCAGGTAACCTTCAGCGGCATCCGCCAGACCGCGCACAGCATCCATGGCAGGCAGCACCTCGTCCCGGTAGAAGCAGGCGGCCTCCTGGCCGTCGCCCAGGGCTTCTGCTTTGGCCAGCGCCTCTTCCAGCTTGCTCTGGGCCGCGTCGATCCGGCCGTAGCTTTCAGACAGCTGTTCCAGCCGGGCCTGCTGGGCGGCGCAGGAAGCGGCGGGCGCCGCCGTCTTGCAGGCGTTGATGGAGGCGGCCAGGCCGTCCACCGCAGTGAGCACTGCGGGCAGGAACTGTCCGCGCACCATCATGCCCATGGTCTTTGCTTCCACATGCAGGGTCTTGCAGTAGTTCTCCAGCAGGATGGCGTAGCGGGAGCGCACCTCGCCCTCGGTAAAGATGTGATGGGAAGTGAACAGGCGGATGTTCTTTTCCGCCACCATCTGCGGCAGCGCCTCGGGCGTGGAACGCAGGTTGTAAAGCCCTCTTCTTTCCGCTTCAGCCACCCACTCGTCGGTATAGCCGTTGCCGTTGAAGATGACCTTCTTGTGCTTTTTGATGGCGCGCTTCACCAGCTCGTGCACCGCGGCGTCCATCCCGTCGGGGGCGGCGTCCTTCAGTTCATCATAGAACTCCCGCAGGGCCTGAGCTACAGCGGTGTTCAACACCACGTTGGGGCCGGACACCGACAAAGACGAACCGGGCATGCGGAACTCGAACTTGTTGCCGGTGAAGGCAAAGGGGCTGGTGCGGTTGCGGTCGGTTGTATCCTTGAAGAACTGGGGGATGACCGACGTGCCCATCTGCATGGCCACCTTCTCCTGTTTGCCGAAATACTCGTCGTTCTCGATGGCTTTCAGCACGGCGGTAAGCTCGTCGCCCAGGAATACCGACACGATGGCTGGCGGCGCTTCGTTGGCGCCCAGACGGTGATCGTTGCCCGCGGTAGCAACGGACACGCGCAGCAGATCGGCGTATTCGTCCACCGCCTTGATGACCGCCATCAGGAACACCAGGAACTTGGTGTTTTCCGCGGGAGTGCGGCCGGGATAGAGCAGGTTCGCACCGGTGTTGGTGATGAGGGACCAGTTGTTGTGCTTGCCGGAGCCGTTGATGCCCTCGAAAGGCTTTTCGTGGAGCAGACAGGCCAGGCCGTGGCGGTCGGCCACCAGTTTCATCATCTCCATGGTCAGCTGGTTGTGATCCACGGCGATGTTGGCGGTGTCGTACACCGGGGCCAGTTCGTGCTGGGCGGGAGCGACCTCGTTGTGCTTGGTCTTGGCGGGTACACCCAGCTTCCACAGTTCCTCGTCCAGGTCGTGCATGAAGGCCGCCACACGGGGACGCAGCGCACCGAAGTAGTGATCCTCCATCTCCTGCCCTTTCGGCGCGGGCGCGCCCAACAGCGTGCGGCCGGTAAACACCAGATCCTTGCGCTTTTCATAGAGGGCCTTATCCACCAGGAAATACTCCTGCTCCGGGCCGATGGTGGTGGTCACGCTGGTAACTGCCTCGTCCCCCAGCAGGTGCAGGATGCGCACCGCCTCATGGCTCAGGGTCTCCATGGAACGCAGCAGCGGAGTCTTTTTGTCCAGCGCCTCACCGCTGTAGGAGCAGAAGGCGGTGGGAATGTAGAGAGTTCCGTCCTTGATGAAGGCGGGGCTGGTGGGATCCCAGGCGGTGTAGCCCCGGGCTTCAAAGGTGGCACGCAGGCCGCCGGAGGGGAAGCTGGACGCGTCCGGCTCGCCTTTGATGAGCTCTTTGCCGGAGAAATCCATGATGACCTCGCCGTTTCCCACCGGGGAGATGAAGCTGTCGTGCTTTTCCGCGGTGAACCCGGTCATGGGCTGGAACCAGTGGGTGAAATGGGTGGCGCCGTGCTCCACAGCCCACTCCTTCATGGCCACCGCCACCGCGTTGGCCACGCTTCGCTCCAGCGGCAGGTTCTCGTCGATAGTCCTGCGCAGGGCTTTGTAAACGTCCTTTGGCAGCTTTTCCCGCATGACGCGGTCGCCAAACACCAGGCTGCCGTACAGTTCAGGCACATTCTTCGTCATATAACAGCTCTCCTTTCCCCTTTTGCGCCCCTAAAGGCACAAAAAAGCGGCGCTCCCGGATGAAACCTCATCCGAAAGCGCCGTTGCTTTCTATGGCTGCAATTTTACTCGTTTTTTCCGCCTTGTCAACACCCATTTTTGCGCCTTGCCGCGTCTTTCTGCCGTTCGCCCGGCGCGGCTATAATGTATTTTATCCGCTTTAGTGCTGCAAATCGCTAAAACAGAGTGGTCTTCACGGCCGGAAATTTTCGCAAAACGCCGATTCTCGCAAAATCGCTTTACAAATCCCCCGTCCCGGGCGTATCATAAAACACGACAAAGGCGTCAAAGCTCCCTGCAAGAGGGGGTTTTGACGCCTTTGCCTTTTTTTATTTCTCGATTCGGGAGGTACCGCCATGAAAACACCCGGCAGCCAGGGCCTTTACTGCCCGGAATTTGAGCACGATAACTGCGGCATCGGCGCCGTTGTGGACATTCACGGCCGTAAGAGCCACCAGACGGTGGTCGACGCGCTGACCATCGTGGAGCATCTGGAGCACCGCGCCGGCAAGGACGCCGAAGGTAAAACCGGCGACGGCGTGGGCATCCTCACCCAGGTGCCCCATAAATTCTTTTGCAAGGTCTGTGCCGGGCTGGGCATCGAGCTTGGCGGCGAGCGGGAATACGGCGTGGGTATGTTTTTCCTGCCCCAAAACGAGCTTGCCCGCCGGCAGGCCCAGAAGATGTTTGAGGTCATCGTGAAAAAGGAAGGCCTCACCTTCCTGGGCTGGCGCACGGTGCCGGTGCAGCCTGAGGTGCTGGGCCACCGCGCGCGGGACTGCATGCCGGTGATCTGCCAGGGCTTTGTGAAAAAGCCGGAGGATGTGCCAGCGGGCCTTGCTTTTGACCGCAAGCTTTACATCGTGCGGCGGGTCTTTGAGCAAAGCAACGAGGGCAGCTACGTAGTGAGCCTTTCCAGCCGGACCATCGTCTACAAAGGCATGTTCCTGGTGGGGCAGCTTCGCACCTTCTTTGATGATTTGCGGGACGAGGACTATGAGTCCGCCATCGCCATCGTGCACTCCCGCTTTTCCACCAACACTGACCCAAGCTGGGAGCGGGCCCACCCCAACCGGTTCATCGTGCACAACGGTGAAATCAACACCATTCGGGGCAACGCCGACAAAATGCTGGCCCGGGAGGAGACCATGAGCGCCCCCGCCTTCAGCGCCGACGACATCACCCGGGTGCTGCCGGTAGTGGACACCTCGGGGTCCGACTCCGCCATGCTGGACAACACCCTGGAATTCCTGGTGATGAGCGGTATGGATCTTCCTCTTGCGGTGATGGTGGCCATCCCCGAGCCCTGGAGCCACAACGATACCATCAGCCAGCGGAGGCGGGATTTTTACCAGTACTACGCCACCATGATGGAGCCCTGGGACGGGCCGGCCTCCATCCTGTTCAGCGACGGCGATGTGATGGGCGCAGTGCTGGACCGCAACGGTCTGCGCCCCAGCCGTTACGTCATCACAGACGACGGGCGGCTCATCCTGTCCTCTGAGGTGGGCGTGCTGAAGCTGGACGAAGAGCGCATTCTCAAAAAGGAACGGCTGCATCCGGGCAAGATGCTGCTGGTGGATCTGGCCCAAGGCGCCGTGCTCAGCGACGACGAGGTGAAGGAACGCTACGCCGGCAGAGAACCCTACGGCGAATGGCTGGACTCGAACCTGCTGCATCTGAGCGACCTGCATGTGCCCAATCAGAAAGTCCCCGCCCTCACCGACGAGGAGTGCGCCCGGCTGCAAAAGGCCTTCGGCTACACCTGGGAGGAATACCGGGATTCGGTGTGCTCCATGGCCTTGAACGGCACCGAGCCCATCGGCGCCATGGGCGCTGACACGCCGCTGGCGGCGCTCTCCGGGCAGTATCAGCCGCTGTTCAACTATTTCCGGCAGATGTTCGCCCAGGTGACCAATCCCCCCATCGACGCGCTGCGGGAAAAAATCGTCACCTCCACCGCGGTGTATGCGGGCAAAAACGGCAATCTTCTGGCTGAAAGCGCCGACAACTGCCATGTGCTGAAAATTGAGAACCCCATCCTCAGCGATCTGGACCTTTTGAAGATAAAAGCCATGGACCGCCCCGGCTTCAAGGTAGCGGTGGTGTCCATTCTGTTCTACAAATCCACCCCCATGGACCGGGTGCTGGAACACCTGTTCGTGGCGGTGGACAAGGCCTACCGGGAGGGCGCCAACATCCTCGTGCTCACCGACCGGGGCGTGGACGAAAACCATGTGGCCATCCCCTCGCTGCTGGCGGTGTCCGCCGTGCATAAGCATCTGGTCAAAACAAAGAAATGCACTGCGCTGTCCCTCATTCTGGAATCCGGCGAGCCCCGCGAAGTGCACCACTTCGCTACTCTGCTGGGCTACGGCGCCTGCGCGGTGAACCCCTATCTGGCCCACGCCTCGCTGGCGCAGTTGGTGCGGGACGGCCTTCTGAACAAGGACTACTACGCCGCCGTGGCGGACTACGACAATGCGGTCTTGCAGGGCATCGTGAAGATCGCCTCTAAGATGGGCATTTCCACCCTGCAAAGCTACCAGGGCAGCCAGATCTTCGAGGCCATGGGCATCAGCCAGGAGGTCATCGACGCCTACTTCACCGGCACCGTGAGCCGCATCGGCGGCATCACGCTGGAAGACATCGCCGCACAGACCGACGCCCAGCACTCCCGGGCCTTTGACCCGCTGGGTCTGGCCTTTGACCTGAGCCTGCCCTCGGTGGGGCGGCACAAATACCGCAGCCAGGGCGAGGCTCATCGCTATTCTCCTCAGGTCATCCATCTTTTGCAGCAGGCCGCCCGCACCGGCAGTTACGAGCTGTTCTGCCAGTACACACAGGCCGCGGACGCCGAGCGAAGCGGTCTTTTGCGCAGCCTGCTGGAATTCAACTGGCCCGCCCAAGGGGTGCCGCTGGAGGAAGTGGAGAGCGAGGAATCCATTCTGCGCCGCTTCAAGACCGGCGCCATGTCCTACGGCTCCATCTCCCAGGAGGCCCACGAGGCTCTGGCCCTGGCCATGAACCGGCTGGGGGGCAAGTCCAACAGCGGCGAGGGCGGCGAGAGCGATGAACGCCTTGCCAGCGCCGGCACTGCCGACGACCGCTCCAGCGCCATCAAGCAGGTGGCCAGCGGACGCTTCGGCGTGACCAGCCGCTACCTTGTGAGCGCGAAGGAAATTCAGATCAAGATGGCCCAGGGCGCAAAGCCCGGCGAGGGCGGTCATCTGCCTGCCGCCAAAGTCTATCCCTGGGTCGCCAAGACCCGCCATTCCACCCCGGGCGTGAGCCTCATCAGTCCCCCGCCCCATCACGACATCTACTCCATCGAGGACCTTGCCCAGCTCATCTACGACCTCAAGAGTGCCAACGACAAGGCCTGCATCTCGGTGAAACTGGTGAGCGAAGCGGGTGTGGGCACCGTGGCCGCGGGCGTGGCCAAGGCCGGGGCGCAGGTCATCCTCATCTCCGGCTGCGACGGCGGCACCGGAGCGGCGCCCATCAGCTCCATCCATAACGCGGGCCTGCCCTGGGAGCTGGGCCTGGCGGAGACCCACCAGACGCTGCTGCGCTCCGGGCTGCGACGCCGGGTACGGCTGGAGACCGACGGCAAGCTGATGACCGGCCGGGACGTGGCCGTTGCCGCGCTGCTGGGCGCGGAGGAATTCGGCTTTGCCACCGCTCCGCTGGTGACCCTTGGCTGCACCATGATGCGGGTGTGCAATCTGGACACCTGCCCCATGGGCATCGCCACCCAGAACCCCGAACTGCGCAAGCGTTTTTGCGGCAAGCCGGAATACGTGGAGAACTTCATGCGCTTTATCGCCCGGCAGCTGCGGGAATACATGGCAAAGCTGGGCGTGCGCACCGTGGACGAGATGGTGGGGCGCACCGATCTCTTGCGCCAGACTCACAGCGAAGGCCGCGCGGCCGAGCTGGACTTGAGCCGTGTGCTGGCATCGGCCGGCAGGGAGAACGGCAGCGCCGTGTTCGATCCCGCTGAAGCCTATGATTTCGCCCTGGACAAAACGCTGGACCGGGCTCTGACGGAAAAGGAGCCGGTACGCCGTTCCCTTTCCGAAGGCGCGCCTTACCGCCTGAGCGTAGAGGTAAAGAACACCGACCGCGCCTTCGGCGCGCTGCTGGGTGCCGAGATCACCCGTCACAGCCCCGAGGGCTGGGCGGAGGACACTCTCATTCTGGACTGCACCGGCGCCGGCGGCCAAAGCTTTGGCGCGTTCATTCCCAAGGGCCTCACCCTCTCCCTCACCGGCGACAGCAACGACTACTTCGGCAAGGGCCTGTCCGGCGGCAAGCTGGTGGTCCGCCCCGACAAAAAAGCCCGGTACGCCGCCGAGGAAAACATCATCGTGGGCAATGTGGCGCTCTACGGCGCCACCTCCGGCCAGGCCTACATCAACGGCATGGCCGGCGAGCGATTCTGCGTGCGCAACTCCGGCGCGGTGGCCGTGGTGGAAGGCGTGGGCGAGCACGGCTGCGAGTATATGACCGGCGGCCGGGTGGTGGTGCTGGGCCCCATCGGCAAGAACTTCGCCGCCGGCATGAGCGGCGGCGTGGCCTATGTGCTGGACGAAGACAGCACCCTCTACCGCAACCTGAACAAGGCCATGGTCAGCATGGAAAAGGTGGAAAGCAAATTCGACCGGGAGGAGCTCTGCCGCCTCATTGAGGCTCATGTGGCTCACACCGGCTCGCCCAAGGGCCAGCGCATCCTGGCTTCCTTCGACGAGTATCTGCCCCGGTTCAAAAAGATCATTCCCAGCGACTACAAGCGGCTGGTCCAGCTCGCCTCCCAGTTTGAGGAGCAGGGCGTGACCCCCGAGCAAGCCCAGATCGAAGCGTTCTACGCCAGTCTGGCCAAAAAGTAAAGGAGGATCGGTCATGGGCAAACCCACCGGTTTTTTGGAATATCCGCGGCAGGAAAGCGCTGTCGTGCCCCCGTTGGAGCGGCTGGAGAACTTCCGGGAATTTCATCGTCCTCTCTCCCCCGCCGCCCAGGCGCAGCAGGCGGCCCGCTGCATGGACTGCGGCGTGCCCTTCTGCCAAGCAGGCGTGATGCTGGCAGGCATGACCGCCGGCTGTCCGCTGCACAATCTCATTCCCGAAATGAACGACCTTATCTTCCACGGCAACTGGGAACAAGCCTGGCAGCGCCTGGAGCGCACCAACTGCCTGCCCGAGTTCACCGGCCGTGTATGCCCCGCCTTGTGTGAGGCGGCCTGCACCTGCGCGAAGCAGGAAGGCGCCGTTTGCACTCACGAAAACGAGCTGCAGGTGGCGGAGTATGCCTTCAGCCACGGGCTCGTGAATGCCGCCCCTCCTGCTGTGCGCACCGGCAAAATGGTGGCGGTGGTGGGCAGCGGCCCGGCCGGTCTTGCCGCCGCCTGGCAACTGAACCGCCGCGGCCATCAGGTCACCGTGTTCGAAAAAGCGGACCGCCCCGGCGGCCTGCTGCGCTACGGCATTCCCAACATGAAGCTGGACAAAGCTGTGCTCGACCGGCGCATCCGCCTGATGGAAGAAGCAGGCGTGACCTTCGCCTGCAATACGGACGTGGGCCGGGACGTCACCGGCGAAGAACTGTTGGCAACGTTTGACCGGGTCATCCTGACCGGCGGCGCGGGAAAGCCCCGGGACCTGGCGGTGCCCGGCCGGGAAGCGAAGGGCATCCTTTTTGCGGTGGACTTCCTCGGCCAGGTGACAAAGGCTCTGCTGGACTCGGATTTTGAAAAGCCGCCCCGCAAGCTTGCCGAAGGCAAGAACGTGCTGGTGGTAGGCGGCGGCGATACCGGCAACGACTGCGTGGCCACCGCCCTGCGCCTGGGCGCAAAGAGCGTGACCCAGCTGGAAATGATGCCGGAGTTGCCCCTTGCGCGCGCAGAGAACAATCCCTGGCCCCAGTGGCCGAGGGTCCGCAAGACCGACTACGGCCAGCAGGAGGCCATTGCCCTGTTCGGAGCCGATCCCCGGCGTTACCAGTCCACCGTATCCGCTTTTAAAGTTGATAAGCGGGGGCGGGTGTGCGGCGCGGTGGTCCAGAAGCTGGAGCCGCATCAGGGCGAGAATGGGCGCACGGTGATGGCGCCGGTGGCGGGCAGCGAGGAGCTCCTGCCTGCCGAGCTGGTGCTCATTGCCGCCGGTTTCACCGGTTGTGAAGGCTATCTGCCTGCCAGCTTTGGCGCAGCGCTCACCGGGCGTGGCGTGGTGGCTGCGGGGAACGAAAACTATGCCACCGACGTGCCCCGGGTTTTCGCCGCAGGCGATATCCGCCGTGGGCCTTCGCTGGTGGTGTGGGCCATCGCCGAAGGCATGGGCGCGGCCAGGGCGGTGGATGCATCCCTGATGGGATACAGCAACCTGTGACCCTGCGGCGCATTTTGGAATAAGGGGGAGAAAGTATGTGTACCATCCTGTGTTATGCGGGCCATGACATCGGCCCGGGCCGATTGCAGGAATATCTTTTGCGCAGCCGGCGGCGCGGGCCGGACGACTTCAGAGTGGTGGAAACGCCTTTTGGATATCTTGGCTTTGCCCGCCTTGCCATCATGGGGCTTTCCCCCGAGGGGATGCAGCCCTTTGAGCAGGACGGCAGCTGGGTGGTGTGCAACGGCGAGGTGTACGGCTTCCGCAGTCTGAAAGAAGAACTCGGTCAACGGGGCTACACCTTCAGGAGCGGCTCGGACTGCGAGGTACTGCTGCCCTTGTGGCGGGAGTACGGTGTTGAAATGTTCGCCCATCTGGACGCGGAGTTTGCCTGTGTGCTTTACGACGGGGCCAGCGGCAGCCTCATCGCCGCCCGCGACCCCATCGGCATCCGTCCGCTGTTCTACGGCTACCCTGCGGATGGCGGCACCATCGCCTTTGCCAGCGAGGCAGCCGAGCTGGAGGGCTGGGTGGACGAAGTCCGCCCCTTCCCTCCCGGCCACTATTACAAGGACGGCCGCTTTGTGCAATATGAGGACATTGCCGCCGTGCGCGGTTACGTTCATGCGCCGCTGGAAGAGCTGTGCCGCAACATCCGCGAAAAACTGGCGGCCGGTGTGGAAAAACGGCTGGACGCCGACGCGCCTCTGGGCTTTCTTCTCTCCGGCGGATTGGATTCCAGCCTTGTGTGCGCTATCGCCGCCCGAAAGCTGCAAAAGCCCATCCGCACCTTTGCCATCGGTATGGAGGGCGACGCCATCGACCTGAAATACGCCCGGGACGTGGCGGACTTCATTGGCGCGGACCACACCGAGGTCATCATGACAAAAAAGCAGGTGCTGGAGGCTCTGCCCCAAGTGGTGCAGGCGCTGGCCACCTGGGACATCACCACCATCCGGGCCAGCGTGGGCATGTATCTTGTCTGCAAGGCCATCCATGAAAGCACCGACATCAAGGTGCTGCTGACGGGCGAAATTTCCGATGAGCTGTTTGGCTACAAATACACTGACTTTGCCCCCAACGCCGCAGAGTTCCAGAAAGAATCGGCCAAGCGCGTTCGCGAGCTTTACTGCTACGATGTGCTTCGGGCGGACCGCTGCCTCGCCGCCAACAGTCTGGAGGCCCGGGTGCCCTTTGGCGATCTGGACTTTGCGCGGTATGTGATGTCCATCGACCCGGCCCGCAAGCTGAACACCTACGGCAAGGGCAAGTACTTATTGCGCAAGGCCTTTGAAGGCGAGGACCTGCTGCCGGGGCACATTCTCTGGCGGGAAAAGGCAGCTTTCAGCGACGCTGTGGGCCACAGCATGGTGGACGACCTGAAAGAATACGCCGAAGCGCTCTATTCCGATGAGGAATTCCGGACTGGAAAGGCAAAATACGACTACTGCCCGCCCTTCACCAAAGAAAGCCTGCTCTATCGGGAGCTGTTCGAGCGGTTCTACCCCGGCGGGGCACGGATGATCCCTGGTTTCTGGATGCCCAACCCCGACTGGAAGGGCTGCAAAGTGGACGACCCCAGTGCCCGGGTGCTGGCAAACTACGGCGACAGCGGCATTTGAATCAGCGGTAAAACAGGGCGGGCCCGGCAGGCCCGCCCTGTTTACAGTTTTTATACAACTTGTTTGCCGCAGCATGAGTGAAACCCTCCCTCCGGCCATGGTATACTTGCCCCGGCAGGCAAAGAGCGTCGCTTTCGGAAAGGGAGTAGTTCACGATGAAAAAATTTCTTTTTGTTGTCTGCGCGGCAGTGCTGGCTGCGGCTGCGTTTTTCCTCTATTCATTGGCAACGGTGGAGCTGCCGGAACCGGCGAGCAATTCCTCCGCTCAAACCTATTCTGATGTGGAACCCATCCAGAGCTGCCCGGAGGGCAGCTCCTCCGCCCCTTCCGAGCCGGTGTCCGATCTTTCTTTTCTCAGTGAAGAACAGCGAAACGTTTTTGCCGGCGCTCAAGAAGCGGTTCCCTATCTGGCGGACCCTTCCAACCTTATGAGCCGTGAGGGCAACGCCGCGGGCGAGGAAGTGCAGCTGGACGGTCGAAGCTACCTGCTCATCACGGGGGAGGACGAAAACTACGAAGATTTCCGCGCACGGATGCTTGGCATCTTCACCGAAAACTGTTTAAACCAACTGGACTTTGATCTGCGCTTCCGTTCAGTGGACGGCAAGCTGGCCGCCCTTGTGGGCGGCATGGGCGGAGCCATTGACTATGCTGAATGTCCCGACACCTACCGGCTTGAGAGCTCTGGCGACGACGAGCTGACTTTCACCCTCATCGGGCACTACATCGAACAGCGTGCCGGAGAATCTGACACAGAGTTTCTTACCCGGCGCGCAAACGGAGAGTTTGACAGCACCCTGGAATTCACCATCCGCCTTGCGAACACCGAAAACGGCTGGCGCATCGATGAGTTGCACAGCCCGCTTTATCCCTACACATTTTGAACAAAAAAGGGCCGTCCCCGCGGGGACGGCCCTTTTATTTGTTTCACAGTTTCAGCCTGCGTCGGATGGCGCCGGCCAGTGCCAGCGCGCCCAGGCCCTTCAAAAAGTCCGGAATGACGAAGGGCAGCACACACACCGTCAGACTGGCCCAAAGGCCCATGCCGCTGACGAACATGAACCAAACAGTGCCCAAGCCGTAGCAAACCAGCTGGCCCGCCAGCACCCCCGCAAGGCGCAGCGCCATGCGCTGCGTTTGGCGGCAGACCACCGCCAGCAGCGCCGCCATCAGCGGATAGGCCCACAAAAAGCCGGCGGTCATGCCGGTGAGCACCTGCACGCCGGCGGCCATATTGGCGAACACCGGCAGGCCCACCGCGCCGATGCAGATATAGGCAAGGATGGAGGCCGCCGCCCAGCCCGGGCTGAGCATGGCCCCGGCGAAAAATACCCCCAGAACGCTCAACGTCAGGCTGATGGGCCCGATGGGAATGCTTAAAGGCGCCACCACCGCCATGAAAGCGGTGCAAAGGCCCGCGAGGGCAATGTTCTTTACTTTTGTTCCCGAGGCAGCGTTCACGGCTCTCACTTCTCTTTCTTTCGTTTGAGCAGCCCTGCCGCCCGCGGCTCATTATACCACAATGCCCGTCTCGCGCGCAAAGGTTTTGCACAGCTCCACGATCCCGGTCACAGTGCGGAAGGCCTCCCGCTCCACCTGGGTGGGCTGTATCTCCACCCCCATATCTTCCAGCCCGTCCAACAGAGTGATAAACGCCAAACTGTCCAATAGGCCGGTCTCCAGCAGGTCAACACCTTGCCGCAGCACGGTGTCGCTGCCGCAGGCTTCGGTCAGCAGACGGCGCACCTCATTTTCAAACTGCGTCTCACTCATGTTCCATCATCCTTTCCAATGCTGCATAGTCGCATTTGCCCCGCTCATTCACCGGCATCCGCTCCACCACGTACCAGCGTTTGGGCAGCATATACTCCGGCAAAACACGCCGCAGACGGGTTGCACATTCTTCAGGGGTCAGAGGTTCTTTTTCCCACTCCACCGCGGTGACAAGGCCCCGCACTTCACAGCCGGCCCGAAGAGGCAGCACCGCCGCAGCCCGCACCTCATCCCAGGCGAGGATGGCAGCCTCCACCTCCCCCGGCTCGATGCGATAGCCTTTGTATTTGATCTGGCGGTCCCGCCGGCCAAGATGCCACAAAAGGCCGTTCCGGATAACGCCCTCGTCCCCGGTGCGGTATGCTTTTTCTCCGTCAAACGAGCCAAACCCGCCCGTTTCACCGCCGATGTAACCGCTGCCCACGCTATGCCCGCAAATGACGATTTCTCCCCGCTCGCCGTCGGGCTGCGGTTCTCCCTGTTCGTTCATGATGATAAGGCGGCTGGCCGCATTGTCCACCCGTCCCACCGGCAGCGTCCCTTCCCTGCCCTGCACCTCTGCCGCCGAGACGGCGCAGGCCGCTTCCGTGGGGCCGTAGGCGTTGAGGATGCGCAGGCCGGGAAAGCGTTTTCCCAGCGTTTTGACGGTGCGTGGCACAAGGGTCTCACCGCAAAAGAAGATGGTTTCAAGCTCCGGCAACAAGTCGCGGCAAAAGGCCGCATCACACAGGCACAACCGGGCAAAGGACGGCGTACAGACCAGCCGCCGCGCGCCGCTGTTCCCCAAAGCCTTGTACAAGGCAAGCAGGTCCCCCTGCTCTTCCGGTTCCAGTGCCCGGACCGTGCCGCCTGCAGCAAAGGTGGGCCAGAGGTCCGCCACCGAGAGGTCAAAAGAAAAGCGTGCCTGATTGACGTTCACCCCTGCCCCGCACGCCGCCACTGCCGGGAGGCTGAGCATCCACTCCACAAAGTTT
Source organism: Candidatus Allofournierella merdipullorum (assembly GCF_048426865.1). Lineage (NCBI taxonomy): Bacteria > Bacillati > Bacillota > Clostridia > Eubacteriales > Oscillospiraceae > Allofournierella > Candidatus Allofournierella merdipullorum. The sequence continues at coordinate 9,180 of NZ_DBFNWJ010000026.1, read as the reverse complement.
TCCAGCGCAGAAAGAGGGATGCGCACTCCTTTGGGGTTGCCGGTGCTGCCCGAGGTGAACATCCAGTAGGCGTCCCGCTCCCCATCTGTGGCAAACCGTTCCGGTTCCAACAACTCGTGTCCTCCGAACAGCTGCTCGGCCTGCACTGCTTTCAGCGCCGCAGCAGCCGGGTGGCTGCCGCAACAGAGAACGTCGGCGCTCCCAGCCTGGAAGCGTATTTTCAAAAGGCGCTCCACAGGCTGCTGCGGGTCCACGGGCAGCCAGGGCCTGCCTGCCATGAGGCAGGCCAGGAAGCAGACGGGCATCCCTGCCTCCTTTTCGCCGCAGACGAGAACAGGTCCTGTGCTCGCTCGCAGGCGAAAGGCCAGCGCACAGGCGGAATGCCAGAGTTTTCCATAAGTGAGCGTTTGGGTGCGGTTTTGATAAGCCGGGCGCTCGGGCGTTTTTCGGGCGTGCCGGGCAATGGCTTCTAAAAGCATATTTCTCCCTCCCCCTCAAGAATCCTGCAGGATCTGGTCCGGCGGAATGAGGGCCGGGTCGTACATCACACGGGAGTGATTGTCCAGCACCAGCTCTTCGGCCAGAAGCTGCCCGCTTTGGCGGTCGATGACCCGCCGATAGACCCGGCTCACCCGGTACCATCCGTCCGCTTCTTTGCGGAAGTGGCTGTCTCGCTCCACGATGCGGTAGCGGTGCGGAAAAGGTTCCGTGGTGCGCAACTCGCCGCACAGGTCGGTATCAGTGAGCCAGAAAAGCAGCTGCACCGGCCGGTCAGTGGTGTTTTTGAACTGGTAGTCCACATTTTTATAAAACACTGAGGTGCCGGTGCCGAAGGGAACGGTCCGGCGGTCGTCGGGAAACAGGGCGTCGGAGTGGTGATGCAGTTCGGTGACCGTGAGAGGGCTGTTCAGAACAAGCCAGTGGGTCATGTTCGCCAGCTGGCACAGCCCTCCCGCAAGGCCCGGTTTCATCCGGGTGCCCGCAATGACCAGGCCGTTTGTATACCCTTGCTTGCGGGTGGGATGCCCAACAAGGCCCCAGAAGGAGAAGGTCTCCCCCGGCCGGACGATGACGCCGTTCAGCCGCGCTGCCGCAAGAGCAAGATTTTTCACCTTGCCCTTTTGCAACTCCATGTCTACCCCGTGCAGCTGCCGGAGCAGCGGCGAGGTGTGCCCCTTCACGATGCAGGGCAGAGGCTCAGAGTTCCGCTGCCGGGCATACCGCTGGCCGCTGAATAAAGTCTTTAGGTCCCGAAGGAGGTACTCCTTGCGCAGAGAGAGCCAATACCCCGCCGGGCCGGTTTGACAGAGAAGTTTCCGGGGCCGCATCCTCCCGCCTCCTCATTTTTTCTTGGCCTGAGTCAACTCTCCGGCTCGTTTATTCTCCGTTGTGCGTCGATGTATTGCGCCACCATGACGAAGTTTTGCAGGTCCATTTCGTCCAGCCCTTGGAAGGCACACAGTTCGTCCCAAAGCAGGGTGCTGCCCTCCACCATGTAAAAGCCGCTGGCAAGGTCCACACCCACAAAGATGCGTTCTATGCTGCCTCCCCAGAGTTCGGAATCATCCCTGTTTTCGGGCAGGTAGAACCGCTTGCCCGCGCCCTCGTTTTCAAGATAAAACGCCCGGGGCACGGGGGCCGCACCTGCCGGCAGCTTTTCTGCCCAATACTCGTTCATGGTCACATTGTCGGCAATAACGTCCTGTACTTTCGGGTCGGCTATCTCGGTGAGCGGATAGTTCTTTTGCAGATATTCCAGCACCTGCGCGCCTGTCTTTCGATTCGGGGAAAGCAGGTCTTTGTTCTCCCGCCAGGTCGCCTTCCAGCGGGCGACCATCTCTTCGGTGGGTTCCCGAGTGATCATAGGGCATGCCTCCTTTTTAACAGCACACAAAGGCGCCGCACACGCGGCGCCTTTGCACGAAAAGCTCAATTGATGAAGACAATCAGCACAAACACCACCACGGCCGAGCACAGGCAGGCGAACAGCTTGTTGTTGGAGCGTTTGTCTTCGTCTTCGGCACGGAGCGCCTCCACCAGAGAGTTCGGGAAACAGAACGCAGCCACCACCGCTGCCAAGAGGAACAGCCATTCCATGTGTCACTCCCCCTTTTTGCGGTTCTCTTTTCTTCATCTTATCACGGGCGCCGCCTGCTTGCAACAGTTTCACTGCAGCGGTGTGCGGTTGTCGGCGCCGGCGTAATAATCCGCCTTTTTCAAGAGATAAAAGTCGGTGGCGTAGTAGGAGCTGGTCTCCTCCACGCCGGTGGGCCCCGTCACCTTCGCGGTGCGCAGGCTTTCGCCCAGAGGGATAATGAAATGCTGCTCTGTTTCTCCAGCCACCTCGTAGGGCACGCCGTAGCCGTCGCGCAGGGTGACCTCCTGGCAGCTGCCATTCGTCAGGTCGATGGCGAAGGTGCTGCCAGCCATACCGTCAGCAGTTTTTTCTGAGCACGTGAGCAGGAGTTTGCCGTCCAGAAAACAGCCGTCCTCCGCCACCTGGCTGCCGTAGTAGGGCACGCTTTCCGCCACCATCTCTTCTCCGCCGGAGAGCAGGTCGCGGCGGATCAGTTGCGCGGTACGTTCGCCGGAGGGTTCCAGGATATAGAGATACTGCCCATGAGAGAAGGCGACGGAATGTGGCGCGGGGTTGTGATCATCCGACATTTCGCCGCTGGCCTCGTAGTGGAACAGCTGCGTCTCCTGACCTGTGGTCACATCCAGTTCAAACACGTCCGCCACAGCGCTGAGATAGGAATCGTTGTTGTGTTCCAGCACCAGCTTCTGGTCGTAGGCCCCCAGCAGGATGGTGGGCTGGTCGTACTGTTTCAGTTTTTCCAGCTTCCCGTCCGAAAGACTGGCCTGATACAGGCATTTCACACTGCTTTGGGTGGCGGGGTCAACCTCAGAACTGAGGAAATAGACAAAATCGTCGCTGGCTGCCATCTGCAGATCCACCAAACCGTTTTGATACTCCATGCAGGGGGTGCGGTCCGCGCCGTTAGCGCTCATGCGGTAGAGCCGCACGGTGGGATACTGTTCTCCCGATGGGTCCTCGGTCGAGGAATAAAGATACAAGGGCTGACTTTCATTTTGCTCATCCAGCAGCAGGTAGAGCAACCCCGGAGCCCAGGCGGTGCAGCTGTCGTCGGAGTGGGGGCACTCGGGTCGGGCACACAGCGGCACCGACTGGCCGCTGGCCTCGTCATAATAGTACACGGTGTTCGGGGCGCTAACGCCCAAATAATACACGCCCTGCGCCCCCGCCGCCACATCGTCTCGCTTGCCGAGGAACCGAATGGGAGACGCTTCTTCCTCCGGCTGAACCTGCGCCTGGCTTTGCGGCCGGCTTCCATCGTTTTGAGATACCAGCTCACCTTTGCATGCCGCGAGGCTAAACAGCAGAGTGACTGCGGCAAACAGTGTCAGAACTCGTTTCATTGCATTTTTCTCCTTTTGTTTTATTCCCATCTTGCGCGCAGCCGGTCCACGCACAGCCAACAGACCACTGCAGCCAGGATAAGGACAATAAGGCCCGCCGCGCCGTCGGAAGGGCGGCGCAGCAACTCGGCCAGGTGGAACAGCGGATACGCCCCCACCCAGCGCAGGGGCCACAGGCCGCTCAAGGCCAGCAAGGGCGGCAGGCAAAAGACAAGGGCCGACAGAAACATGGTACTGAGGGCGCTGCCCAGTGCCTCCGAGAGCCAGAGCGTCGCCGCCGCCATGCACAGCACTGCTGCCAAACGGGCAAGCCCCGCCAGCGCCAGCACCCCGGCAAGAGTCAGCCAACACGGCAGATGCAGATAATCATAAAGGCTCATGGCCGGGGCAAAGGGAGCGGGCAAATCGTAATCCCGCAGGACCACAATGAGCCGCGGCAGGCCCACCAGCGCCCACAGCAGCACCGCCGCACCGCCGGTGGCCAGCAGCTTCGCGTCCACCGTTTTGCGTCGGCCCAAGGGGGTGGCCATTACCACACGCTTCATGCCGCCCCGGTGTTCAAAAGCGAACAGGCCCGAAAAACAAACGCTGACCAAAAGGCCGGTCACCATGGTATCCCGCAGGTCTTCTTCCCCTGTAAAGCAGAACAGCTTTTCCCACCCGCTCTCGTATACCAGTTGCGCGCCGGGGTGCTCTTGCAGATAGGGCAGGTTGCCATAGACGATGCGGTCGAACACCTGCATTTTCTGGGTGAGGCCATAGTAGGCCCCCATCTGCATCTGGTACTCCTCCACCGTTATTTCTCCTGTTTGCAGCGCCCGGTCCAGCCGACGGATGGGTTCGAACTCTTCGCTTTGCTCCTGCAGCCACTGGTATGCCTCCTGATCGTAGGGGCCGGAGATATGGGTCATGTAGTACTGATAATATATTTCGTCCGCGTTGATGAAGCTCTTGGTTTCGGCGGTCTGCCATACCTGATACCCGGCAAAAGCAATCAACACCGCAAGCACACCGCAGCTGAGCGCCAGTTTGCGCGCCTCCTGTCGCAGCACAGTAGTGGGCCGGGTACGAGGGTTGCCCAGCCGCAGGCCCGCGAAGGCCGGGGCGGGCAGCAGTGCCGCCCGGCAGAACACCAGACAGAAGGCAGCCAGCAGCGCCGCGCACCACAGCGCCGCGGCGGTCCATTCCACCAGCGGCAGCGGGATGGGGTGGTCAAACCAATAGAGATTTCGATAGTTGCCTAATAATTCGTTGGTACGAAGAATGCTCGCCAGGTTTGCATATTTCACCACGTTCAGCCGGCTCGTTGCGGGGATGGCCTGCCGGATGAGCCACTGAGCAGCGGGCAGCGCCAGCCCGGCACACCAGCCCGCAGCCGCCCGGCTGCAGACCAGCGCCGCCAACATGACCCAAAGGCCCATCACAAAGGCTCCCGCCCATTTGGCCAGCAAAAACACCCCCAGGTACTGCCCCACGGTGATGCGTATGGTGCAGCGCATGAGAGCGGGCACGCTCTGGATGCTGCGGTCAAGTGGGCCAAGGCCAAAGGTGAGCTGGCAATAGGCAAGGTTCACCCCATAGAGCAACACAAGAACGGCCAACAGACTGACCGCCAGCGCCCCCAGCTTTGCCGCCGCCGTTTTCAGACGCCCGCCGGGGGTGGTACGCACAAAGGCCAGCATACCGCTGTCCCGCTCGGCGCGCACCAGAAGGCTTGCCAGCAGCAGCATGGCCGCCAGCAGGATGAGGTCTGTGAAGGGATAGTTCAGCGCAGTGTAGATGCCCTTTTGGGGCGCATAGTTTATTTTCACATCGCCCATTCCGGCGTAAACGGCAGCAGTCTTATCGATGTTTTCCAGATCGTAGCCGCTGCGGGAGTTTTGAAAGATGGAAATGCCGGAAAGCTGCTGCGCTTTGGCCTGCACATCGGCCAGAAATGCCGGATAACCGGCCACCGTGTCCAGTTCCTCCTTAACAGTGGTGAGGAAGTTGACCTCCTGGCCCAGATCCTCGGTGTAGAGGGTATAGCTTTTGTCCTGGTACACCTGCTCGTACTGTTCGAACAACTCGGGGTACTGGGCATGCGGGTCGGACATATAGCCGTACTGGGCGTTCAAGGCATAGTCATAGAGCAGCTGCCCCACCCGATAAACGCCCTTGGCGGTATCCAGCTTTTCGTTGATGAGCGTCTGCTGTTCAGTGGTGGAGAGGCCGCGCAGATCCCGCCCCACGGCCCGCCAGGCCGAAGCGGGGGCGGCGTTCGCGCCGGGTTTGGTGCCGGTGTAGAGCAAAAACAGGTTCGCCCCCGCCAGCATCGCAAGGCAGAGGGCGGTGACCCGGCGGCCCCAGACTTTGCGCAGTTCCGCAAGCAGGAGCCTCATGCGCCGCCCTCCTCTCCAAAGACGTGGAGATACACGTCCTCCAGGCTTTTGCCGGGGGCGTACTGCTCCACCAAAGCGGCCACCGGGGCCTGCGCCACCAACCGGCCGTCTTTCAGCAAAAGGATCTCCTTGGCCACCGTCTCCACATCGCTGACCACATGGGTGGCCACAAGAATGATGCGGTCTTTGGCAAGTCCGGCCAGAAGCTGGCGCAGTCGCACTCGTTCCTTGGGGTCAAGACCGGCGGTGGGCTCGTCCAGAATGAGCAGCTTTGGCTCGCCCAGCAGAGCGCTGGCCAGTAAAAGCCGCTGCTTCATGCCGCCGGAATAGGCGGCGAGGCGCTTGTCCAGTTCGTTTGAAAGGTTCACCCATTCCGCCACCCGTTCCACCTGTGCCGCCGTCTCTTTTGCCGGTATCTCTTTCAATGCGCAGAGATAGGCCAGAAAGCGGCGGCCGGTGTAGCTGTCGTAAAGGCCCTGCTGCTGGGGCATGAAGCCCAACGCGCGGCGAAATTTGACGTCCAGCGCCCGGGCGTTTTTGCCGCACCAGAGAACCGAGCCGCTGTCCTGGGAAAGGCCACCGGTAATGATATTGATGAGGGTGGATTTGCCCGCGCCGTTGGGGCCCAGCAGGCCGTAAAGTCCGGGCCCGAGAGTGAAGCTCACCCCGGCCAGTGCCTGCTTTCTGCCCGCCGGGCGGCCGAACCGCCCCGGCAGCGCATAGCTCTTTTTCAGTTCCTTCACCTGCAAAGCCGGGACGTTCGGTTCCATGGCGGCCTCCTGTGTTTTGTTTATTCAGGCAGCTGCGAGTTCAGATAGTCCTGCCAGCTGCACACCACGTATTCGTATCGCTGGAAACTGTAGACGTCGTTCCCGCTGTAACGGGGCACCTGTACCACCAGTTTGTCCCCCATCGTGCCCATCACCTGGTAGGGGTAGCCGCGCACCGGATCGTAGAGCTTTATCTCCCGCAGCTCACCCGTTTCGGGGGTATAGGCCCAGCGCTGAACGCCGCTGCCGCTGCTTTCGCCGGGGCTGAACACAGTGAACATCAATGTGCCGTTATAGCGGGTGAGGGACATCACATACCCGTTCTCCCCCACTTCCAGGCCCGGGTCATAGTCGGCGTCGGCGCCCGAAGCAAGATCCCGCACGGTAAGATGGAGTTTGCCCTCCGGGGCGCTGAGAAGGCAGAGGGAGTCGTCGGCCACCAGCTCCCAGTATTCGTCCTGCACCCAGTCCAGCACAGGCGTCACCTCGCCGGTGGCGGGGTCCACCGCTTTCAGGTAGTGGCGCTGAGTATAGAAATCATCCGGAGATGTATTTGTGTCGGACTCGCTGCCGATGGTCTTGATCATCAGCTTGCCGCAGGCCACGCCCATTAAAAAAGTGCTGTTATCCACCTGGCACAGGTCTGTCAGACTGCCCTCGGAGAGATTCAGCCGCGCCAGAGACATGGTGGGAGAATCGCCCTCGTAGGTGGCAAGCAGGAAGTAGAGGTTTTCACCGTCACCGGCAACGCTGCCGCCGAACGACTGATTTGCCTCAAAAGTATACACCGTCCTGCGTCCGGAACCGTCCGGTTCCATCACGTCGATGTGGCCGGGCTCCTCGCCGGACCCACTTTCGCCGAACAGCAGATACAGCTTGTCGCCATTGAAGGCCAGATAGGGGCCGCTGGAAAAGCACGCCGGGCAGGCATCGGAATCATGGGTACAGCTGGGGTTTGAGCACAGTACGATATCCTGGCCGCTTGCTCCGTCGATAAAGTGCACATTGGAATAGTCGGCGCTGTCCTGGATGTAATAGAACCCTTGCTCGCCCTCGGCCCCATAGCCGATGTTGTCCGGCGAGGCGGAAAGAAACTCAAGTTGCCCGCCTGCCGCATTGGAGGCAGCAGGGTCGCTTGTGGCCGCCGATGGGGCGGCGGAAGGAGTTGCTTCGCCGCATGCGGCCAGCAGCAGGCAGGCCGCGAGGCAGAACGGAAGAATGTGTTTTTTCACGGTGCAAAGACCTCCTTTTGTCGGGTGAAACGCCTCGTTCAGCGGGCCGCTCCCCCGTTGCGCGTTCAGTATAGCACGGTCCGAACGCCCGTCTCTATCATTGGGGTGTATGCTTTGCGTATCGAAACTGTAAAAAGCGGTCGCTTTATCCCACCCGGGTCACCGCGCGGTAGTTCGGCATGCTGTTCCAGAAGTCCCCCGCACTGATGAGGGCAAAGGCGTATTCCACGATGTCCTCGCCGTAGGTCGCGCCGTTCGGAGCCGGTGTGCGGACGGTATTGTAAGTGCGGCTGGGCGAAACGAGATAGTTTTGACCCTGCCGCGCAAATATCTCCAGCATCCGCATGTCGTCGCGGTCTTCGGTGCTGTCCGCCTGCAGCGTTTGCCGGGTCGTTTTGCCTTCAAAATCCACAAGCAGGTTGCAGTAGCCTTCCTCCGTCGCCGCTTGCACCACATACCCCTGTTCGGTCACATTGGCCAGCATGAGCCACGGAATCGATTCGCCCGCCAACAGGTCGGTTTGCAGTTCGGTCACGCTACCGTCCTTCAGCGAGACGGAGCGGATGGCCCCGGTAGTCTCGTCCACACAATAAATCGCTCCCTCGCTTACCACCGCCGCGCTTGCGCTGGTCATGTCCAAATCCCGCAGCGCTTTTGTGTCTACATTGTAAGCGGCGTAGTAATTGCGGCCGGTGCCGGACTGCAAAATCAGTTCTCTGCCCCATGCGCCCACGATGCGCAGTTCGTCCCGCTGGACCGACTCGTCGGCGCTCACCGCGCCGGTGGCGAGGTCGACGGTCACGATCTTGACCACGGCTTTGTCCGCTGCGCCGTAGTCTGTGACAACTGTGTAAAGATTTTTTCCGTCCACCGCCGGCATAGAGCTGATCGCTTCCGCCGCGCCAAAGCGGACCAACTCCTGCCGGTCCGAGCCGTCCGGTCCGCATTTGATAATGCGGGGCAGCGCCTTTTCCCCGTAGGTGTCGAACACCCAGTCGCTCCAAGGGGCACCAGGGAAAAGGATATACAGGGAGTCCCCGGAGGCAAGGACATTCGCTCCGACGCCGTTCCAGGCAAACCAGGCCGGACAGTTTTCGTCCCGGTGGGCGCAGTTTGGCTGGCCGCAGAGGACCACGTCCTGCAGCGTGGCGTAATCCACAAAGCGCAGCAGGCTGTTGCCGTTTTCATCACTGGTGAAATAGTAATAGCCTGATTCGTTGCCTGACCCATAGGGCGAATCCGAACTCAAAAAGCGGATGGCATCTTCTTTTTCCCGGGTTGCGGTTCCCGGCGCACCGCAGCCCGCCAGGATCAGACAGGCAGAAAGCGCAGTGGCGAGAAGGTTTTTCCTGATTT